>WFXV01000092.1 GCA_015490435.1 Thermaceae bacterium | reverse complement strand
CGGTCTACCTCCTCGCGAAGGCCCAGGCGCTCGCCGCCCTCGGGCCCCACCCGACGCTCGTCGCCGCCCCCGCGCTCGCCCGCTTTTTCGTCCTGCCCGCAAGCCGCCTCCCCGCGGCCCGGCCCGGGGGGCTCGGGGCGAGGCTGCGGGGGGCGGCGCTGGGCGCCGCGCTGCTTCCCGCCCTGGCGGTGCTTCTTTTCTTCCCGGTCCCCACGCTCGTCGCCGCGCTCGGGACGGCGCTTTTCTACCGTCTCGCCCTCGCCCGCCTCGGGGGGGTGACCGGCGACTTGCACGGCGCCGCCATCGAGCTCGCCGAGCTTTTCTTCCTCCTCGGGGCGCTCGCCGCCGGTGTATAGTCGCCCTAATGCGGGAGGCACTGGACCGAGAACTCACCCAGATCACCGAGCGCTTCCTCGAGATGGCGGGGCGGACCCGCGAGATGCTCGAGGGCGCCACCGAGGCGCTCACCAAGGGCGACGCCGCCCGGGCGGAGGCGGTGATCCGCGAGGACGAGGAGGTGGACCGGCTGGAGTACGCGATCGAGGACGAGGTGATCGCGACCATCGCCCGCCACCAGCCGGTGGCCAGCGACCTGCGCTTTCTGGTCACCATCCTGAAGGCGGTGACCGACCTCGAGCGCGCCGGTGACTACGCCGCCCACGTCGCCGAGGACGCGCTCATCCTCGCGAAGGAACCGCCCTTAAAGCGCTACGTCCTCCTCCCCCAGATGGCCCGGCGGCTCCTCGAGATGCTCGACCTGGTGGCGAAGAGCATCGCCGAGAAGGACGCCGGCGCCGCCCTCAAGGTGCTCGAGCTCGACGACGAGGTCGACGACCTCTACGAGCAGCTCACCCGGGAGCTGATCACCTACATGCTGGAGGACCCCCGCACCATTGGCAAGGCGCTCACCCTGCTCCGGGTCGCCCGGAGCTACGAGCGCTTCGGCGACCACCTCGAGAACATCGCCGAGCGGGTGGTCTACTGGGTCACCGGCCAGGCCCCCCACCGCTGACCTTCGTCCCCTTTTCGCCCGGTATACTCGGGTTGGTAAGGGAAAGGAGGTTGGCTATGAAGCGAATCTTGGTAGGCCTGGCCCTCATGGCGCTGGCGGTGCCGGCGTTCGCCGCCAAGAAGGTGCAGATCACCTTCTGGCACGCGTTCGGCGGCGGCCGCACCGCGTTCATCCAGCGGATGGTGGAGGACTTCAACTACACCCACCCGGGCATCGAGGTCAAGGCGGAGTACAAGGGTTCCTACCGCGACACCCTGAACGCCGCCATCCTCGCCGCCCGGCAGGGGGCCGCGCCGCACATCGTGCAGATCTTCGAGGTGGGCAGCCAGCTCGCCCTCGACTCGGGCATCTTCGTGCCCATCGAGGACTACGTGCCCGCCGACCTCAAGTTCCAGCTCGAGGACTACATCAAGCCGGTGGCCAACTACTACCGGATCAAGGGCAAGTTCAACTCGATCCCCTGGAACTCCTCGAACCCGATCCTCTACTACAACAAGGACATCTTCAGGAAGGCCGGGCTCGACCCCGAGAACCCGCCGAAGACCTTCGGCGAGGTGATGAAGGCCTGCGAGAAGATCGAGGCCACCAAGGCCGCGCCCAAGTGCATCACCTGGCCGCTCCACTCCTGGTTCGTCGAGCAGTGGATCGCGGAGCAGGGGGCGCTCCTCGCCAATAACGAAAACGGCCGCGCCGCCCGGGCCACCGACGTCTACATCGACTCCGAGGCGATGCGCCGCATCGTCGAGTGGTGGAAGGAGATGTACGACAAGGGCTACTACGTCTACTCCGGCAAGCCCGAGGACTGGGACGGCGCCAACCAGATCTTCGTGAGCCAGCAGGCGGCGATGCTGATCACCTCGACCTCGGACGTCACCTTCATGCAAAACGCCGCCTTCGAGAACGGCTTTGAACTCGGCACCGGCTTCCTCCCCATCCCCGACGGCGTCGAGCGGAATGGCACCGTGGTCGGCGGCGCCTCGCTCTGGCTCACCAAGGGCCACCCCGACGAGGAGATGAAGGCGGCGCTCACCTTCCTGCTCTGGTTCACCAACACCGAGAACATGGTGCGCTGGCACAAGGGCACCGGCTACTTCCCGGTGCTGAACACCTCGGTGAAGGTGCTCGAGTGGCAGCACTGGTTCGAGCGGAACCCCGCCTACAAGGCGGCCTTCGACCAGCTCCTCCAGTCCAAGGCCAACCGGGCCACCCAGGGCGCCCTGATCGGCCCCTTCCCGGAGATCCGCACCATCATCGAGAACATGATCCAGGCGGTCTTCCAGGGCAAGCCGATCGACCAGGCGCTCAAAGAGGCCGATGCCCAGGCGGATAAGGCCCTCAGGGAGTACAACGCCGCGGTCGGTAAGTAGCGCGTAGCCGCGGGGTCGTCCGCCCCTTGGGGCGGACGACCCCTTTTTGCTCGCGTAGGATAGAGGAGCCCATGGAGACCGAAACCCACGCCGCCTACAAAAGCCGCTTTTTACCCTGGCTGCTTCTACTTCCCACCTTCGTCATCCTGCTCGTCTTCCTCTACTACCCCACCTTCGAGACCTTCCGGCTCTCCTTCTACCGGGTCGCCTTCCTCGGCCTCCGGAAGGTCTACGTGGGGCTCGACAACTACCGGGAGATCTTCACGAACCCCGAGTACCTTAGGATCTTCTGGAACACCGCGGTCTACTCCTTTTTGGTCGTCTTCTTCTCGATGGCGGTGGGCCTTTTCCTCTCGGTGCTCGCGAACCAGAAGGTCCGGGGCTGGCGCTTTTACCGCCTGATGCTGATCTGGCCCTACGCCCTCAGCCCGGCGGTGGCGGGGGTGATCTTCCTCTTCCTCTTCAACCCCCAGGCGGGGATCGTGAACTACTTCCTCGACGTCCTCTTCGGGCTCCGGCCCGACTGGCTGACCCAGCCGGGGCTCGCGATGTTCGTGCTGGTGGCGGCGGCGGTCTGGAAGAACGTGGGCTACAACGTGGTCTTCTACCTGGCGGCGCTTCAGAACCTGCCGGGGGACGTGCTCGAGGCCGCCCTGATCGACGGCGCCACCCCCTGGCAGCGCTTTTGGAAGGTGACCTTCCCGCTGCTCTCGCCGATGACCTTCTTCCTCTTCGTGATGAACACGATCTACGCCTTCTTCGACACCTTCCCCTTCGTCGACCTCCTCACCAAGGGGGGCCCGAACGGGGCCACCAACATCCTGATCTACAACATCTACCGCGACGGCTTCGAGTTCTTTAAGACCGGCCTGGCTGCGGCCCAGTCGGTGGTCCTCTTCGTCGGCGTGGTGCTCCTTACCCTGCTCCAGTTCCGCCTCGGCGAGCGGCGGGTCCACTACGGGGGGTAGCGGTGAAGCGGAGAAAGCTCCTGAGCACGATCGCGGTGCACACCATGCTACTGCTTTCGGTGGCGGTGGTGGCGGCCCCGGTGGTCTTCGCCTTCATCTTCTCCACCCAGACCCCGGCCGAGATCTTCCGCTACCCGCCGAAGTTCACCTTCGGCAGCGCCTTCGTCGAGAACTACCGGGTGGTCTGGAACCAGTACCACCTCGGGCTTTACATGAAGAACTCGCTCTTCATCTCGATCGCGGTGACGGTGGGGAAGACGATCGTCTCCTTCCTGGCGGCGCTCGCGCTCGTCTACTTCCGCTTCCCCCTCAAGAGCTGGGTCTTCACCTTCATCCTCTTGACCCTGATGATGCCCACCGAGATCATGATCGTCGCCCTCTTCGAGCTGGTCACCGACCTCGGCTGGGTGAACTCCTACGCCGCGCTGATCGTGCCCTTCCTGGCCTCGGCCACCGGCACCTTCCTCTTCCGCCAGCAGTTTCTGCAGATCCCCGAGAGCCTGGTGGACGCTGCCCGGATCGACGGGGCGGGGCCGCTCCGCTTCGCTTGGTCCATCCTCCTGCCGATGAGCATGAACGTGGTGGCGGCGATGGCGGTGATCCAGTTCGTCTACATGTGGAACCAGTACCTTTGGCCCTTGGTGGTGATCCGGGAGGGCGAGCGCCAGGTGATCCAGGTGGGGCTTAGGATGCTGACGAGCGGCCAGGACGCCACCAACTGGGGGCTGGTGATGGCGGGGGCGATCGTCGCGTTGCTCCCGGCGCTCCTCGTCTTCCTCCTGCTCCAGGAGCAGTTCTCCCGGGGATTTGCGCTCGCGGAGGAGAAATGAGCCTCTTTCCCGGGCGTTCGCGGCCCTTGCTCCTCGGGCACCGGGGGGTGCGCGAGGGGGTGCGGGAGAACACCCTCGAGGCCTTCCGCCGGGCGATGGAGGCCGGGCTCGACGGGGTCGAGCTCGACGTGCAGCGAAGCGCCGACGGGGCGCTCGTCGTCTACCACGATTTCTGGGTCCCGAAGGGGCTCTTGCACCGCTTCACCCTCGCCGAGCTAAGGGAGATGCTCCCCGGGCTCCCCACGCTCGAGGAGGTCTTGCGGCTCTTTGAGGCATACCCCGAGGCGATCCTGAACGTCGAGCTGAAAAGCGTCCCCGGCTTTTACGACGGGCGGGCCGAGGCGCTCGCGCGGCTGCTCGCCGGTTGGCCCGGGCGGGATCGGGTGCTGGTCTCCTCCTTCGACCCGGTGGCGCTCTTCGTCTTCCGCGAGGAAGCTCCAGGGATCCCCCTTGGCTACCTCTTCCTGGGGCGGGACACCGCGAGGCTCGGGACGGCGCTCGGGGTCGAGGCGCTCCACCCCCGGCTCGACCTGGTCACGCCGGAGAAGGTCCGGGCCTGGCGGGAGGCGGGCTACTTCGTCGTGGTCTGGCCGGCGGCGACAATGGAGGAGGCGAGGCGCGCGGTGCGAAGCGGCGCCGACGCGGTGATCGGGGGATGGCCCGAGGTACTCCTAAAGGCCAAGGAGGAGCTGGGCCACGCTTAGGTAGATCAAGAGCCCCGAGATGTCGCTCACGGTGGCGATCAGGGGGTTCGAGATCAGCGCGGGGTCGATGCCGAGCCGGGCGAGCAGGAGGGGAAGCAACGAGCCCGCGAGGTTCGCCACCACCACCAGGAGGAAAAGCGAGAGCGCGACCGCCGGGGTGATCCCGAACTGGCCGTCGAGGGCGACCTTGGCGGCGATCAGGGCGGAGAGGGTAAGGCCGAGGAGGGTGCCCACCCCGAGCTCCTTCGCCAGGATGCGCGGCCAGTCCTTGATCTCCACGTCCCGGGTCCCGAGCGCCCGCACGATGATCGTCGCCGCCTGGCTGCCCGAGTTGCCGCCGGTGCCGAGCAGGACGGGCAGGTAGAAGGCGAGGGCGGTGGCAGCCTTCAAGACGCTTTCGAAGCGGCCGAGGATGGTGGAGGTCACCATCCCGGTGAGGATCAGGATCACCAGCCAGCGGACCCGGGCGCTCCAGAGCTCGAGCACCCCCGAGCGCGAGTAGACGAGCTCCGGGGCCTCGACCGCGCCCAGGCGGTAGATGTCCTCGGTAGCCTCCTCCTCGAGCACGTCGATCACGTCGTCGATGGTGACGATGCCGACGAGACGCTGGTCCTCGTCCACCACCGGCAGGACGGTGAAGTCGTAGTCGGCCATCAGCCGGGCGACCTCCTCCTGGTCGGTCTCGGTGGTGACGAAGACCACGTTCTCGTTCATGATCTCCTTGACCCGTGTCGCCGGGTCGGCGACGATCAGGTCCCGGAGGCTCAGGACCCCGATCAAGCGGCCGGCGTCGTCCACCACGTAGATGTAGTAGATGGTCTCGGCGTCGGGGGCGGCCCGGCGGAGGAACGCGAGCACCTCCTCCACCGTCATCCCCGCCCGCACTGCCACGTACTCCGGGGTCATCAGGCCGCCGGCCTCGTCCTCCTCGTAGGCGAGGAGCCGGCTGACCTGGGCGCGGGTCTCGGGGTCGAGGAGCTCGATCAGTTCGGCAAAGAGTTCGGGCTTTTCCTCGTGGGCCGCCTGCAGGAGGTCGGTGAGGTCGTCGGGGTCGAGCTCGGCGAGGATGCCCCGGACCTGGAAGCGGGGGAGGGTCTCCAAGAACTCGAGCTGGGCCTCGGGTTCAAGCTGGGCAATGACCTCGGCCGCCTTGGCGGGGGGCAAGACCGCGAGCAGGACGTACTGGTGCTCGCCCGAGAGCGCGTCCCAGCCCTCGAGGAGCTCGTGGACGGGCGCCTCGGCGGCGAGCCGCTCGAGCTCGGCCAGGTCGCCGAGCTCGAGGGCTTCCTTGATGCGGTCGAGCGTGTCGGTCTTGGTCAAGGCGCCTCCCCCCGGGAAAAACCCAGACGCGAGTCTAGCACAGGGAGGGGACGCGGGCCAAATGTGCCGGTAGAATCGGGCACTCCCCGCCCTCGCGCCGGGCTTAAACTATCAGAAAAATTGCGGTTGACACGCTAAACCCCCCGCCGCTATCCTGGGCGCCGGGTTTTATGTTCGAGGGCCTGAGCCAACGACTCGACGCGATCGTCGGCCGCCTGCGGGGGCGCGGGCGGATCACCGAGGCCGACCTCAAGGGGGTGCTCCGCGACCTCCGCCGGGCGCTTCTCGAGGCCGACGTCAACTTCGAGGTGGCCAAGAACTTCGTCCGCCGGGTCGAGGAGAAGGCCCTCGGAAAGAAGGTCCTAGAGAGCCTTTCCCCCGCCGAGCTGGTGCTCGCCATCATCCACGAGGAGATGGTGGAGCTCCTCGGCGGCAAGGCGGCCGAGCCCAGGCTCCTCCCCGAGGGGAACCTCTGGCTCCTGATGGGCCTCCAGGGCACCGGCAAGACCACCGCCGCCGCCAAGCTCGCCCACTACTACAAGCAAAAGGACCGGCGGCCCCTGCTTGTCGCCGCCGACACCCAGCGCCCTGCGGCCCAGGACCAGCTCGAAATCCTGGCCGAGAAGGTGGGGGTGCCGGTGCTCCGGGTGGAAAAGGGCGAGTCCCCGACCTCGGTGAAGCGCCGGCTCGACGAGCGGCTCGCGAACGACTTCCGCGACCTGGTCATCGTGGACACCGCCGGCCGCTTGCAGATCGACGAGGCGCTGATGGACGAGCTCGCCGCCCTCGCCAAGGCCCTTTCCCCCACCGAGCGGATGCTGGTGGTGGACGCGATGATGGGCCAGGAGGCCCTCTCGGTGGCCGAAGCCTTCGACCAGAAGGTCGGCGTGAGCGGCCTCATCCTCACCAAGCTCGACGGCGACGCCCGCGGCGGCGCCGCCCTCTCGGCCCGGCACGTCACCGGCAAGCCGATCTACTTCGCCGGCGTCTCGGAGAAGATCGACGGGCTCGAGCCCTTCTACCCCGACCGCCTGGCCGACCGCATCCTCGGCATGGGCGACCTCAAGACCCTGGCCGAGCGGGTGCGGAAGGCCGAGCTCAAGGCGCCCGAGAAGGCCCCCGGGAAGTTCGACCTTGAGGACCTCCTCGAGCAGATGCGCCAGATCCAGAAGATGGGCTCGTTCTCCGAGCTCCTCAAGATGATCCCGGGCCTTTCCCGGGCGCTTCCCCAAAACCTCGACCTCGACGAGCGGGCGCTCCGCCGGGTGGAGGCGATCATCCTCTCGATGACCCCGGAGGAGCGCAAGAACCCAAGGATCCTTAACGCCTCCCGCCGCCGCCGGATCGCCCGCGGCAGCGGCACCACCGTGCAGGAGGTCAACCGCCTCATCAAGACCTACGAGGAGGCCAAGGCGCTGATGAAGCGCCTCAGCAAGAAGGGCGGAAGACGGAGTCTCATGGGCATGTTTGGAGGGAAACCATGGTAAAGATTCGGCTCTCCCGGTTCGGCGCGAGGAACAACCCCCACTACCGCATCGTGGTCACCGACTCCCGCAAGCGGCGGGACGGCGCCTACATCGAGCGGATCGGCTACTACGACCCCCGGAAGACCACCCCCGACTGGTACAAGGTGGACGTCGAGCGGGCCCGCTACTGGCTCTCGGTCGGCGCCAAGCCCACCGAGACCGTGGACCGGCTCTTCAAGCTCGCCGGGGTCTACGAGCCGAAGCCCGTCACCGAGGAGGAGGCGTCGTCCTAGGCCGCGGTAGGCTTAGGGCATGAAGGAAGTTGTCGAGTACCTCGCCAAGAGCCTGGTGGACCGCCCCGACGCGGTGCGGGTGAGGGAGCGCCGCGCCCGGGGTCAGACCGTCTACATCGTCGAGGTGGACCCCGAGGACAAGGGGCGCCTCATCGGCAAGAAGGGCCGGGTCATCGAGAGCATCCGGGTGCTGGTGCGGGCGTTCGCCCGCGGGCGGGTGAACGTCGAGGTGCGATGACCCGCCGGGTCAAGCTCGGGGTGCTGGGCCGCCCCTATGGGCTCAAAGGCGGCCTCCGCCTCAAGACCGAGGCCGACCCCGAGGTGCTCGCCGCCCTCCCCCGGGTCTACCTCGAGGGCCGGGGGCTCCGGGCGATCTCGCGGGTCGAGTTCGCCGGCGGGGAGCCGGTGCTCTATCTGCTCGGGGTGGAGGGGCGGAGCGCCGCCGAGGCCCTGGTGGGCACCGAGGTCTACGCCCTGCCCGAGGACCTCCCCCAGCTCCCCGAGGGCACCTACTACTACCACGAGCTGATCGGCCGCCCGGTCTTCCTGGAGGGGGAGCCCTTCGGCGAGGTCGCCGACCTCCGCGCGGCCGGCGCCCAGGACCTTTTGGTGATCAAAAAGGGCCTCCGCGAGTACCTGGTGCCGCTCCAGGCCCCCTACGTCGAGGTCCGCGAGGAGGGCATCTTCCTGGTGGAGCCGCCGGAAGGGCTTTTCGAGTAGATGCTCCGCTACACGATCCTGACCCTTTTCCCGGGGCTCGTGCGCCCCTGGACCGAGGAGGCCCTCTTGCGCCGGGCGATCGAGCGGGGGCTGATCGGGGTCGAGGTACGGGATCTCCGGGACTATGCCCTGGGCCGCTACCGCCAGGTGGACGACTACCCCTACGGCGGCGGCGCCGGCATGGTGCTCCGGCCCGACGTGGTGATCCCCGCGATCGAGGCCGCGCTGCCCGCCGACGAGGTGATCCTGCTCACCCCCTCGGGCACCCCCTTCACCCAGGAGGTCGCCGAGGAGCTCGCGGGGAAGTCCCACCTCGTCCTGGTCGCCGGGCGGTACGAGGGGTTCGACGCCCGGGTCGAGCGCTTCGTGACCCGGGAGCTCTCGATCGGGGACTACGTCCTGATGGGCGGGGAGGCGGCGGCGCTCGTGGTGCTCGAGGCCACCGCCCGGCTCGTCCCCGGGGTGCTCGGCGAGCCCGAGAGCGTGCGGGAGGAGTCGTTTTCCTGGGGGCTCCTCGACTACCCCCAGTACACCCGCCCGCCGGAGTACCGCGGGCTGCGCGTGCCCGAGGTGCTGCTCTCCGGCGACCACGAGAAGATCCGCCGCTGGCGCCGGGCGGAGGCCCTCCTCCGCACCCTCCTCCGCCGGCCCGAGCTTTTGCGGAAGGCGAGGCTCAAGGCCGAAGACGTCTTCTTCCTCGCCGAGACGGACGCCCTCTAAAGGTGCCCGCCGGCCTTTAGGGCGTAGCGGAACCAGGCGGGCGTTTTTCCTCTAAAGCGCTTTTCGGCAAACGCCAGGGCGAACTCGGCGAAGCGCCCCGCCTGGATCGCGCGCCGCATCCGCTCGGTGAGGCGGTGGAGGTAGCGGAGGTTGTGGAGCGAGAGCAGCACCGCCCCGAGCATCTCGCCGGCGCGGACCAGGTGGGTGAGGTAGGCCCGGGAGTGTACGCGGCAGGCGAGGCAGTCGCAGGTCTCGTCGATGGGGCGGGGGTCCTCCTTGAAGCGGGCGGAGTTGAAGTTGAGGCGCCCCTCGTCGGTGAGGGCGTAGCCGAAGCGGCCGGTGCGGGTGGGGTAGACGCAGTCGAACATGTCCACCCCGAGCGCCACCGCCGCCACCAGGTCCTCGGGGTGGCCGACCCCCATCAGGTAGCGGGGCCGGTCCTCGGGGAGGAGGCGCGTCGAGAGCTCGACCGCCGGGAGCATCTTCTCCTTGGGCTCGCCCACCGCGAGACCCCCGATGGCGTAGCCGGGGAGGTCGAACTTTACGGTCTCTCGGGTGCTTTTTTCCCTTAGGTCAAGCTCGACGCCGCCCTGGGTGATGCCGAAGAGGGCTTGGTCCTTCCTTGTCTTCGCTTTGAGGCTGCGCTCGAGCCAGCGGAGCGTGCGCTCGAGGGAGCGTTCCAGGTATTCGCGGCTTGCCGGGTAGGGGGGGCATTCGTCGAAGGCCATGATGATGTCGGCGCCGAGCTGTTCCTGGACCTCGATGCTCCGCTCGGGGGAGAGGAAGACGAGGTCGCCGTTTAGGTGGTTTCGGAACTCCACCCCCTCCTCGGTGATCTTGCGGAGGTGGCCGAGGCTCATCACCTGAAAGCCGCCGGAGTCGGTGAGCCAGGGGCCCTTCCAGCCGGCGAAACCGTGCAGGCCGCCGAGTTTTGCGACCAATTCGGGCCCGGGGCGGAGGAGGAGGTGGTAGGTGTTGGCGAGGAGGATCTGGCTCTTGATCTCGGCGAGGGCGTGGACGTCGATCCCCTTGACCGTGCCCTGGGTGCCCACCGGCATGAAGACCGGGGTGAGGACGGGGCCGCTCGGGGTCTCGAGCACCCCGGTCCGGGCCCGGCCGTCGGTGGCGGTGACGGTGAAGCGAAACACCAGGGGTTAGGATAACGGCGTGCTCCTCACCGTGGACGTCGGCAACACCAGCACCGCGATGGGGCTTTGGCGGGAGGATGCGCTGCTCGCCCGCTGGCGGCTCGCCACCGACCGGTTGCGGATGGCCGAGGAGTACGCGGTCTTCCTCGACCAGGTCTTCCGGCTGAAGGGGCTCCCCACGCCCGAGGCCGCCGCCGTGGCCAGCGTGGTGCCGCCGGTGGAGCACGAGCTCGAGGCCGCGTTTCGGGAGCTCTGGGGGATCGAGACCCATCACCTCACCCCGGCGAACGCGGGGCTTTCCATCGAGGTGGACCACCCCCAGGGGGTGGGGCCGGATCGCCTCGCGAACGCGCTCGCGGTGCTCGAGCGCGGGGATGCCGAGCGCTACCTGGTGGTGGACTTCGGCACCGCCACCACCTTCGATTTGGTCGAGGCCCCGAACCGTTACCTCGGCGGGGCCATCGCTCCCGGTCCGGAGACTGCCGCCGAGGCGCTCGCCGAGCGCACCGCGATGCTGCCCCGGTTCGACCTGGTCCCCCCGCCCCGGGGGGTGGTGGGGAAGAACACCACCGAGGCGCTCCAGTCGGGGCTCGTGCTTGGCTACGCCGCGCTGGTGGACGGCATGGTGGAGCGCTTCGCGCGGGAGGTGGGCCCGATCAAGGTGGTCGCCACCGGCGGGTTCGCCCGGGTGCTCGCGGGGCTCTCGGACCGCCTAGAAAACGTGGACCCCGATCTCACCCTGAAGGGGGTTCGCCGGTTTTACGAGACGGCTCGGGGTTAGTGTAGGCGGCGAGGGCCACCGCCCCCACGATCAGCACCCACATCAAGAGGTAAAAGCCAAGCAATAGTAGGGCGGGGCCTGCGAGCGGCCCGTAGACCAGGGCGTAGCGCTTGAGCGGCAAAAAGTGCCCCACCGCGAAGACCACCGCGCTCCAACCGAGGGCGGCGAGGATGGCGAAGAAAAGCGCCGGCCCGCTCGGCGGCGGGGGCGAGGGAAGGAAGCGGTAGATGAAAAAGAGCACGAGGACGCTCGCGGCGTAGGTGGCGGCGGGGCTCGCCAGGGACCGCCAGGGCCCCTCGGGCAAGAGGCCGACCACCAGGCCCAAGACCAGGGAGAGGGCGCTTGCGAGCATGAGCGCAAGGCCCAGCATCACCGGGCCCAAAAGCCCCAAAAACCGCGTCTGCCAGGGCCGCGGCCGGGTTCCGAAGACCTCCGAGAGCACGCTGGACAGGGCGGTGAAGAAGTGGCTCGCGGTCCAAAAGAGGAGCACCGCCGAGCCCAGGGTGAAGCCGGTGGCCCCTTGGGTGAGGGCGTCCAGGATCTCTTTGGCCGCCCCCTCGGCGGCGGGGAAGAGGCGGGTGACCAGGACCCGGAGCTCGCTCTCGAAGCTCGCGTAGAGCTCGGGGCTCTTGGCGAGCACGAGCCCCGCGAGCCCCACGAGCAGGAGCAAAAGGGGGAAGAGGCCGAGCAGCGCGTAGTAGGAGAGGGCGGCGGCGAAGAGCGCCACCGGCACCCGGGAAAACCGGACGAGGACCCGCCGGTGGAAGGGGAGGCTTTCCACGACGAGCGAGTCTACCGGTAAAGGGACCGGGCGAGGATGAGGCGCTGGATCTCGCTCGTGCCCTCGTAGATCTCGGTGACCTTGGCGTCGCGGTAGTAGCGCTCGAGGCGGTAGTCCCGGTGGTAGCCGTTCGCCCCCAGGATCTGGATCGCTTCCCGGGTCGCGTCCACTGCGAGCTCGCTGGCGAAGAGCTTGGCCCGGGAGGCTTCCTGGGTGAAGCGGCCGCCCTCGTCCTTTTTGCGCGCCGCGGCCCAGACGAGGAGGCGGGCGGCGGCGATCCGGGTGTCGAGGTCGGCGAGCTTGAAGGCCACCCCCTCGAACTCGCGGATCTTCTTGCCGAACTGGACGCGCTCGTCGGCGTAGTCCTTGGCGATGTCGAAGGCGGCCCGGGCGATGCCCGTCGCCTGGGCGGCGATGCCGATCCGGCCGGAGTCGAGCCCGGCGAGGGCGTGGGAAAGGCCCTTATTCACCTGCCCCAGGACTTGGTCGTCGGGGACCAAGACCTCCTCGAGCCGTACCTCGCCGGTGTGGGCGGCGTGGAGGCCCATCTTGGCCTCGGGGGGTCCGAACGAGAGCCCGGGGGTGCCCTTTTCCACCAGAAAGGCGGTGATCTCGGTGCGGCCCTCGCCGGTGCGGGCCATGACCACGTAGAGGTCGGCCTGGCCGGCGGAAGTGATCCAGGACTTGGTTCCCGAAAGCACCCAGCCGCCCTTTACCCGCTCGGCCCGGGTCTTGAGGGAGGCGGGGTCGGAGCCCGCCTGGGGCTCGGTGAGGGCGAAGGCGCCGAGCCACTCCCCCTTGGCGAGCGGCACCAGAAAGCGCTTTTTCTGCTCCTCGGTGCCGAACTTTAGGAGCATGTACTGGGGTAGCCCGCTGGTCACCGAGACGATCACCGCCACCGCCGGGTCGGCGTAGGCGATCTCCTCGAGCGCGAGCGCCCAGCTCACCGCGTCGAGCCCTGCGCCGCCGTAGGCCTCCGGGGTGGTCATGCCCAAAAGCCCCAGCTCGGCGAGCCCTTTGAGCTGGGGCCAGGGGAAGGCGCCGGAGGCGTCGTGCTCCGGGGCCTTGGGCCAGAGCTCCTCGCGGGCGAAGGCCCGGACCGTGTCCCTTACCAGGCGCTGTTCGTCGGTGAGGGGCAGCATCTCGCCTAGCGTATCACGCCCCCACCGACGAAAAAGCGTTAGACTTCGCCGAGCTCGGCTCGGATCGCGCGCTCCAGGGCCTCGAGGTCGAAGCGGTTCTCGGGTGCCACCCCCACCGCCAGGGCGATCTCGGCGGCGAGCGCCCGGAAGCGGGCCTCGTCCTGCTCGGCGAGGGCGCGAAAAGCGGCGTTGATCTTCTCGAGCGTATCCCTGAGGAGCCGCTCGACCTCGGCGATCTTTCGCTCGAGGAGCTCCCTGGCCTTGGCCCGGTCCACCTCGACGCAGAGCCGGCCGGTCTTGAGGTAGACCCGCCTCTCCTCGGGCAGCCCGGAGAGCAGCCGGAGCTCCTCTTTTAGCGCCTTAAGCCCGAGCTCCATCGCAAACCCCCCAAAGGGAAAGGGGCGGCGGAGATCCGCCGCCCCGGTCTTTAGGCGCCCTTTTCGCCCTTCCGCTCTTCCGCGAGGAGGCTTTCCGCCCGGGTGTAGAGGGCGGCGATCGCCTCCTCGAGCACCCGCCGCTGGTCGCGCAGGGCGAGCACCTGCTTCTTCAGGTACTCGATCGCCTCGTCGTAGGGGAGCTCCACCGAGAGGTTGCCGCCGATGCCGATCACCACTTCCTCGACGTCCTCCACCTTGGCCTCGACCTGGACGATCGAGCCCACCGGGATGAGGATCGCCTTGCCCTTGCCCAGGTCCTTGATGGTGGCGAGGGTCGCCTGGGTGGACTGCAGCTCGGCGATGGTCTGGTTGATCACCGCGATCTCCGCCCGCAGCGCCTCGATCTGGGCGATCAGGCTCCTGAGCTCCTCCTCGGCCGTGCGGACCTCCTGCTGCTTCTCCGCCATCACGCCACCTCCCTTCTCGCTCATACAATCTTAGTCTAGCAAGCTGATAAAACCTTTTCAAGATTTTTGTAGGAGGTGGCATGTCTCGAAAGTAAGAGCCTCGGAGTGCGGTCAGGCTTCATCTCCGCGGCCTGTGATGCGTTCGGCGTATGACGTGCCGACTTGGTTTAGCATGGGGGCAGCGAGAAAGCCCCCGGGAGGCGTGCGCATGAGGCGAGATTTCACCAGGTTCAACTATTGGATGGTGTTGGCTGTTTTGCTTTTGGGCGTTGCAGGGCTGGGTCAGGCTCAGCAAGCCCAGGTCAAGGTCATCTGCGACAAGGACGGGCAGGAGATTTACTTGGATGGGGAGTTCAAAACCACGTGCGACTCGGGAGAGCCCGTTCGAGTGATCGTTCCTCCTGGAAAGCACGTAGTCGAGGCCAAGAGAGTTAATGACGACGGAAGTTTCTTTTACTTCAAAAAGGAATTCAAGATCGGCGGCGGGGTGCAGAAGGTCATCGAGGTCGAGTCGGAGATTAGCTACACCCCCGAGTACTACCAAAAGCGGTGCGATAGCGGCAGCATCGACGGCTGCTTCTTTTATTTGAATGCAGAAAAGAAGGAGCCTTACTGGGAAACGGCAAAGCTCAAGTACTTCGAGCTCCTGTGCGACAAGGGCAGCGTGCGAGGCTGCGCCTATCTGCACAGCATTGGAAAGCTAAGCGCCGACGAGTTTCGCGAGGCAGCCGACCGGCGGCTCACCGAACTCTACGCAAAAGACCCGAATGCAAAGAGCGAGCTGGCAAAAGAGCTGTTGAAGTACAAGGTATACCTGGTTGACCCAGAGTTTTACACATACGATATCGACTACGCCCGCAAAGACGGCGCGGAGATGATCCGTAAAGCTACGGTCTCTCTTGCGGGAGCTTACTACGCGCCCGTGGCCCTTTATCTGGACAAGGCCGGGGGCGGGGCCTACTACCTACTGGAAGGCATGGGCATCCCTGGCAGAAAACCCAACCTGAGCGATCCCCTAATAGCCCCCGCTTCCCTTGCCGTCTCGCTGTCTGGCGGCGGCACCTATAAGGCTGCGGTGGCGGCGGAGCCAAAGAAAAAGCTGGGCGAGTACGAGACCGTGCTGATTGCGGGCCGTCTGGACGCTGAGTTTGCCAAGAGTCTGGCCGCTCAGGCGCACAACCTGGCCCTCATGAGCGAATCGAACAACGTGCTTGCGCAAGAGCAGGGCGTCGTTTTTGTGGGTGTCGCGACTTATAGCGAGGATTACCTCTACCAGCGCGCGACGCGCACGGGAGACCCGGCGATTTACTGGGCCTACCTGCAGCTCTATCCGAACGGAAAGTATGTGCAGGTGGTCAGGCGTGGGTTGAGGGAATTGGAGGCAGCCCAAGAGAAGGCTGCCTATGAGGCGTGTAAAAACGCCAGCGAGCCCACCCCATGTTTGCAATATCTCAATAAGTACCCCAATGGCGCGCACAAGCAACTAGCCGCCTCGCGGTTCATGGAGCTTTCTTGTAGCGCCGGAAGCGCGCGGGCCTGCCTGGAGCAGGAGCGGCAGGCAGCGGCGTGGCGGAGCCTGAAGGACGGCCTGCTGGAGGCGATCGAGTCCTACTACTTGAGCCAAAAGGAGGTGGCGCGGAAGAAATTTAGTGACAGGGTCGACCCCCCCACTTTTGGCCCCGACGGTCGCTACCTGGCGGTGCGGATTCGGGACTACACCCTCTGCGTCTACCGCACCTCGGACTGGGCGGAAGTGACGAGGAAGGAGTTTGATATATGGGTCTACTCCCCCACCTTCAGCCCCGACGGCCAGTACCTGGCGGCGAGGATCGGGGACAACACCCTCCGTGTAGTGCGCCCCTATTTTTGGACCACTTTCCGCCAGCTATCGGTCAGTCCCTCACCCCCTTCTGAGAACTTCTCCGCAAACGCCTCCGGTGTCAGATACCCCAGAGCCGAATGGGGCCGCTTGCGGTTGTAGACATCCAGAACGAACGCCTCGATGGAAGCCCGGGCCTCGGCGAGCGACCCGTA
>WFXV01000091.1 GCA_015490435.1 Thermaceae bacterium | reverse complement strand
GGAACTCGCTTACCCCCTGGCTGACGGCGAGGCTCTTTTATCAGGGCTCTTGGCCTGGCCGCTGGACGCTTCCAGCCTGCGGCTCGGGTTCCGCTTGGGGGACGACCTCCAGTACCTGGAGGCCTCGGTGGGGTACGTGCCCCCGTCGGCCCTCCGGGGGGAGGTTCGGCTGGGGCTCTTCGACCCGGATGCGGGGAGGATCGAGCTCACGGGAGGCTATGCCGCCGGGCGCTTTGACCTGAAGCTGTCGGGCGTTTGGCGCTTTGACCTTCCCGTTCCCCCCGAGCTCACCGAGGCCGCCGGGGGTACCCGGGCAGGGGCGATCGCCGTTTGCCTGGAGGTGGAAGGTACGGATGGCACTGCCCGGGTGGGGATCGCCGAGACCGGTCGGAGCTTCGAGCTGGCTGCGGGCTCCTGCCGGCGGATCCCCGTCTTCCCCGGAAAGTGGCATGTCCGCCTGCTCGCGCTTCCCCCCGGGGCGCTCCCGGCGCCCGGGGAGGGCCGGGAGGTCGCCGTCCGGGTGCGGGAGCGGGAGGTCGTGCGCGTGGTCTTCCGGGGCGTGCTTGGAGGTCGGATCGAGGGGGTTCTCGAAGGCGAGGAAGTCCCCCCGGAGGCGGCCTTTGCGGTCTCGGGCGGGGAGAGGGAGCTCGTGGTCCGCGCGGTCGGCGGGCGCTTCGCCTTGGGTCCCCTGATGCCCGGAAGCTACCGCCTCCGCCCCCTCCCCTACGGCCTCCCCTCCGGGGTGCGGATCGTTCCCGAGGAGCGGGTCGTGCGCCTTGCCCCGGGGGAGGTCGTGCGCGTGGTCTTCCGTGTTGAGGTCGAGCGTCAGGGGGTTCAGCGGGTCGCGAGCTGGCGCCTGGTCTCGTTCCGTTTGCCCCTGGACCGTCTTCCCCCGGGGGCCCAGGTCGAGGCCGTCGCCCGGGTCCGGACCGAGGCAGGCGAGGCTCCGAAGCGCCTCCAGGTGCTTTGGCACGGTGAGGTTTTAGGGGTTCTCACCCCCGAGGCCCCGGGTGTCTACCGGGGCAGGCTGCACCTGCCCGAGCACGCCGGGACGCTTCGCCTGGAAATCGAGGGAGCGGGCTGGCGGGAGACGAGCGCG
Organism: Thermaceae bacterium; assembly: GCA_015490435.1. Lineage (GTDB taxonomy): Bacteria > Deinococcota > Deinococci > Deinococcales > Marinithermaceae > WFXV01. Next base: position 8,455 of record WFXV01000091.1, on the reverse strand, counting down.
GTGGTGCTGGACCCGGACGCGCCCTGGGGGGTGGCGAAGGGGTTCGGCCTCCTCGGGTCCGAGGGGGCCTGGGCGGAGCTCGTCTTCTTCGCCCCGGCCGAGCGCGTCGAGGTTGAGGTGGACGGACCGGTGGCCTGGGAGGCGGCTTCCTTAGAGGACCGGTTCCACTGGCGGGTTCGCTTCTCCCTGAGCGATCCCAATTTCCGGGGAATCGTGCCGGTGAGGATCTCGGCGCGGCTTGCGAACGGGAAGACGGCCCGGTTGGGCGGGCTCTTACTCGTGCGCTAGCGGGCGTGGGGCGGCAGGAGCGCTTCGAGCTGGCGCCGGATCTCGGGTGGAAGCTTGAGGGGCCCGGTCTTTACCGTGGGCTCCGTTTCCGAGGCGCCGCTTCTTGGGCGCAGGGAGAGGGTCGCCACCGCGGTCTTCTGCTCCAGCAGCGGGTCGCCAAAGCTCTTGGTCCAGGTCTCGGTCACCGGCCCCTCGTCGCCGAGGATCACCAAGCGCACAGGGAGGTCGTAGGTGAAACGCGCATACCAGCAGGTACTGGTCTGGGTGAGGTAAAGGCAGATGAGACCGCTCAGGTTGGTCTCGTTGCTCACCCTGGGAACGCCGAACTCGATGTAGTCGTCGGTGGCCGGCGGCGAGCGCCAGCTCGCGTCCGGGGGCAGGGGGACGCTCGGGTCCCAGTCAGGCGTCACCTGCCGGTCGAAGCGCTGCCAGTGGGCCACCACGGGGAGGGCGTCGTAGGTGAGGTGGAGGTAGTAGTCCTGCGCCAGCCGGTCGGCCAGGGCCTGGGTTCCCCCGATCGGGTCGTCGTAGGTGTAGGGGCCGAACCAGTCGTACCGCAGGGTGACCGCATACACGGTGTTGCCGGCACCGTCGTCGCCCCAGACCACCACCGGCGGGGCCGTGATGGAGCACCCAAGGGCAGCGGCGTTGAATCCGGTGACCACCACCGGTTGGGCGGCTCCGCTGGCGACCCCGGAGAGGGCGACGCCGCAGATCATGTCCTGCTCCGTGGGGGCGTACTCGACGGTGTCTGGGGCGAGCGAATAGCTCCAGAGCAGCCACCGCTGGGCGACCCCCGGCAGGGCAAGGAGCAAAAGGGTGAGCACGAGCGCCCGCCTCATGGCTCGGCGAGCACCTCCTCGGCGTAGGCCCGGGGCAGGTTGTATCCGTTCACCCAGTACTCAACGGTCAAGAGCACCGCCCCTTTGGGGTCGCGCGGGAGGGGGATCGCCACCTCGACCGTGCTCCCCCGGTCGAGAAAGACGTGGGGGGCCTTCAGCTCCTCCACCGCTTCCCCCTCCGGGGAGAGGAGGCGAACCCGCCCGTCGAGGGAGAGGTAGACGTTTCCGGTGTTTTGGAAGACGAGGACGAGCCGGCCTTCTTCCCTGCGGGTCTCCACCAGGCGGTATCCCGGGTGCAGGGTCCCCGGGATCTTGACGAGGACTGGGACGAGCATCCGGCCCTGGATGACCACCCGTTTGCCCTCCTCGGGGGCGCTGACCGGGCCGCTCGTGGGTTCGACGAGGATCCCCGCGGTGTAGCTGCCCCCCTCGATCTGGGGGGGCACCCGGACGGCGAACTCGATGGTGGCCCGCTGCTGGTTGGCGAGGGCGAACGGCGGGGTCTTGATCTCGATCCACCGGGCGGCGCTGTGGGGGAGCTCTCCCGGCGTGAGGACCACCACGGCTCCGTTCTTCGCGACGGCGAAGTCCACGACCCGGGTCTCCACCTGGTCGAAGTTTGCGTCCACCGCGAAGGCGACGATGCTCTTCTCGGCGACTTCGCCTGGGGCCAGGCTGAGCTCGATGTAGGGCGGGGTGACCCCGAGCCCACCCGCGAGAGCCATCGGGAAGAGGGCAAGGAAGGAGAGGATCCAGCGCCTCATCTCCCGCATTCTACGGGCAAGGACAAAGGGGCCGCGGTTGCGGCCCCTTTGGGAGGTCTTGGTGCGTGCTTACGGCAGCGCGGTGCCGGTGAAGGTGACGACCGCCACGTCCGCGGTGGAGATGTTGGGCTGGGCGGTGGGGTCGAAGGACACCATCCAGATGGTGGGCACCGCGTAAACGTTGGTGAAGTTAGTGGGCTTGTAAAGCCCGGTCGGGGTGCTGGTGTCCACCAGCACGGTGGCCGAGGCAGAGCTCACGGTGGCGTAGCTGGTCACCGTCGGGGTGGTGCCGCTCAGCCAGGTGGCGCCGTTGTCGGTGGCGTCGTTCAGCACCAGGAGGCTGGCCCCGGTGAGGTTGGCCCAGTCGGTGGTCACCTGGGCGCTGACCCGGAAATTCGCGGCGTTGGTGATGACCACCAGGGTGCCGTCGGGGGCGACGGGGTTGTAGTTCGACCAGTCCACGCTCACCGGGCCGCCCAGGCTCACCGAGCTGGGGGCGAAGTAGCAGGTGGTGGAGATCGAAGTGCTGCCCGCGGTGTCCTGGGGGGTCACCCGCCCCAGGCTGTTGATCTTGGCCGTCAGGCAGTCGGTGAGCCCGCCCTTCCAGGCCTTGTAGACGATCCCGTTCGCGGGGTCGGTGTACTGCGCCTTGCCTCCGGCAGGCTCGGTGCCAAGGGTGAAGTCCCAGTCCACCGCGCTCATGTCGGTGACCACCAGGGCGTATTTGGGGAAGGTCACGCGGTAGTCCACTTGACCTTGCGCGAGCGCAGCTGAAAACAAAGCAAGGACAACGAGCTGTGCCAAAACAAAAGACAGCCTCTTCATCATCTCACCTCCGAGTGAAGAGGCCGTAAGCCGGTCGCGCCACTGGCTCGCCCCGGTCCCTTGGCGCCCGTCTTGGGAGTCCGGGGGTCATCGCCTCCCACGGCTCATCCAAGACCCAGGTTAGGAGTTGTTCGCGCTTTCGCCTATCCCCCAATTGGGGGTATCCGTTTGCGGGGGACAGGGGTTTGCCTGCTTGCCCTAAGCTGAGCCTGACGCCCGATAGGGTGCCGAAGCCGCGGTGCTTCGGCATAGTCGAAAACCGCGTTCGGAGGCGTTGATCCGTGCTCGCCAAGCTGGGCACCAGGGTAGCACGGGGAGCCAGTGGTGCAACCGGCCGAACGCATAGGGCTCAAAGGCGTCTTGGGGTCGTGTTCCATTTTTGAGCACCTACGCGGCCCACCGGTTGCACCCCGCCACGAGGAGGTGGTTGGGGTGTTTTTCGCGAAAGTTGGTTTGCGTGCTTGTCATTTGTTCGTATTCCTTCTGCTTTTCTCGTTTCTGCAAATTGGCTTATCGGCGAGTGCCACCTTTGCGGTGCGGTTACCTGAGATTTTGATTCTCTATGTAAATCGTATTCAGGTCAATGAACTTTCTGTGCAATTGCCAGTGCAAATTGATGCAGGAAAAGTTGTACCCGACTCGATCGAGGTCTGGGTGGTTGCTAATGTCTCCTGGATACTATGGGCGCAGGCCTCAGAATTTGAGGGGCCTCTTGTCCTTCCTCCTGAGAGTCTTTGTATGGGAGAGCAGTGTCTATCTGCTTTGCCCAAACCCCTTATGAAAGGGCGGGGTGTCTTTCGCAAGCGTTATCCGCTGATTGTGAAAGCTAGGCCTGAGGAGCTTCAAGGGGTTTACTCTGGCGTGATCACGCTCAATGTGACACGGCTTCCTTGAGAGCTATGCATTATTGTTGAAGAGTGGCACGAATTGTTGTACTACTAGTGGCGCTAACTTTTCTAAGCTTTTCTCAGCCAGTCGTTACACACGACTTCTTCCGCATCACCCAGACCACTTCCCGGTCAACCTCGACTCCCGGCGCTTGGCGCTACGTGATCGCTCCTCGCACCAAGGAGGCCCGCCGCTATTGGGGCGTTCTAGTGGCCGACTGGGTGCGGACCCTTCGCCTCGGGCTTCCCGTGCGCTTCGGCCCTTACGAACTGGTCGTCAAGGAGAAACACCTCACCTTCGAGCCCAGTTGCGCCCGCTTCCGGCCCCGCTGCTACACGCGCCCCGCCCTTCCCGCCGGCTACGAGTATTGGAAGCTCGACCTGATCCTCGTCGATTTCCATAACGCCTTCACATGGACGCTTGAGGATGCCCAAAAGCGCGCCAAGCCTTACCCCGCCACGATCGCCGTCTCCAAATTCGTCCGCTTTTACTTGAACCCCGATGGCCCCTTCAAGGTCGATCCCCTCGGCTGGAAGCCGTAGGTAGTGTTAAGGTAACCATTGGCTTATGGATGCTTATCCGCTGAGAACGGCGTACTTGATTGTTCGAAAGAGAGCCGCATTTATCGGTTTGGTTGCCTTGGTTTTCGCTTTGCTCGCTTTGGTAATAAGCCACTTGTTGTCTCCTACGTACAAGTCATATGCTGTTTTCTCCTTAATTGAGAACCAATCGGATTTAAGGGGGCGAGACGTTTATGGGACACAATCAACATCAATCACGGGCGTTTTAATATCTATTGGCATTAAGCCAACTGCTATCATTGAAGGTTTTAAAGCACGCATGAACACAGAAGACTTTGCACGGCGACTAGGGGAAAGGCGTGTTCCTGACTGGGCACGGGTGTTCTTTGATGAGAGGAAAGGTTTTTTGAAGCTGGAAGCCAGGGGGCCCACACCTCAAAAGGCTAAGGAGCGGGCTGAGATTCTTGCTAATGTTGCAATGGAGGATTTTGTAGAAGAATCAGTCCGATTAATACGCACTCAGTTGGTTTCAGAGACTGAAGAGCTTCGTACTACTTTGGCATCCCTTCAACAGCAATTAAGCCTTGTGGAGCAGGGGTTAAAGTCGCTAGGAAAAGTGCGTGTTTCAACAGATGTGGGTGTTACTCTCAAAGCGGCAGGCGTAGATCCAATGGTTGCCGAAAGTTCGGACCCAGCCCTCGCCTACCTTCGTTTAGAGCTCGCAAGGCTGAAAGCGGACGTCGCAGCTAAAAGTAGCCGTTTACACCAGTTGGAAGCTTGGCTTGGGGATCAAGGCCTCTTGAAGCGTTTAGCTGAGTCCAGGTTGCCGTTAAAGCTTGTTGCGTCTCCAGGTGTCCCTCTTGAACCCGTGGCTCCTAAGCCGCTTTTGAATACCGTAATTGCCTTCTTCCTCGGCTTCTTCCTCGCGGTTTTCTGGGCCTTCTTGCAGGCCGCGTTGGAGCCGCCCAAGGAGGGCGAGGTCGCCGAAAGCCCTCCGACCGTGTCAGGCTAGGGGTGGTATGGCGATCCGGGTCTTCCTTCTCGTTTCTTCGGTACTCCTTCTTTTGCTTTCGCTAAGCGCGGGGCTCGAGCGCCTGGGCCTCGCCCTTTGGCCGCCCGGCCTTGCGGGCTTCCACGGGCCGCTCATGGTCTCCGCGTTTTTCGGTGCGCTGATCGCGCTGGAACGGGCGGTGGGCCTCAATGAGGCCTGGACGTTCGTGCCCCCCGTGCTCATGGTGCTGGGCGGGTTTCTCCTCGCTCTGGGCCAGTCCTTCGGCCACCCCGTGCTCCTTGCGGGCGCGCTTTTGTACGTCGCCGTCGCCGCCTACATTTACCGATTGCAGCCGGCGGATTTCACCCAGGCGATGGGCGTGGGGGCGGTGCTCCTCTTCTTCGGCAACGTCGCCTGGTCTGTCTTTGGGAACCCCCCTTGGGCGGCGCTTTTGTGGGCGGGGTACTTGGTGCTGATCGTGGCCGGCGAACGCCTCGAGCTCTCCCGCTTCGTCCCAAAGCCCGCCCGAGCCTCCTGGCAGTTCGCCTTGGCCGAGGGGATTACCCTGCTCGGCCTTTTGCTCTACCCCCTTTACCCGGAGCTCCTCGCCCGGGTCGCGGGCCTTGGGTTTTTCGCCCTCGCCCTTTGGCTTTTGCGCTACGACATTGCTTGGGTGAACTTAAAGCGCGAGGGAGTCCACAAGTTCATGGGCGTTTCCCTGCTTACCGGCTACGTCTGGTTGCTCGCGGGCGGGCTCTTCTTGCTCGGCTACGGCCTGCCTCCTGCGGGCCCCGTCTACGACGCGATCTTGCACTCGGTCTACCTGGGTTTCGTCTTCGCCATGGTCTTCGGTCACGCTCCGGTGATCTTCCCCGCAGTGCTTCGGCTTCCGATCCGCTTCCACCCGCTCGCCTACCTGCCGCTTTGGCTTTTGCACGGCTCGCTCGTCGCGCGGATCTACGCTGACTTCGCGGGCGCGTTCTCCTTGCGTGTCCAGGCGGGGCTTTGGAACGCCCTCGCCATCGTGCTCTACTTTTTGATCACCGCCACCGTCAGCCTTCTCGGGCTTCGTGAGCGCCGTCCGCTATGAGCGCGCGGACCTCTTCAGGGCTGAACTTGTAAACCTCGCCGCACCAGCGGCAGACCACCTCGGCCCCGCCCTCTTTGGCCATCTCCTCGAGCTCCTCCGGCCCGAAAAACCGCAGGGAGTCCCGGGCCTTCTCCCGGTCGCAGCGGCAGGCGAACCGAACGGGAATCCCCCCTTCGAGCCCGAGCTCCTTGAGGCTCGTGGCCTCGAAGCCAAGGTCCTCGAGCACTTTCTCCACCGCGTCCTCGAGCCCCTTTTCCTTGAGCAGGCTGGAAAACCCGGGAATTTCCTTGAGGTTGGCCTCGAGCTTTTGGATCGCCTCCTCCGAGGCGCCGGGCAGCACCTGGACGACCATGCCCCCCGCCGCCTCCACCGGCCCCTCGGGGCTCACCCGGACGCCGAGCAACACCGCCGAGGGGATCTGCTCCGACTTCAGGAGGTAGTGGGCGAGGTCCTCGGCGATCTCTCCGGAAACGAGCGGGACGCTGGAGTCGTAGATTTCCCCGTTCGGCAGCGTGCGCATGACCCGGAGCTCACCGGGGCCGATCAGCCGGCCCACGTCGAGCTTCCCTTTCTCGGAGAGGGGCACGTCGGCCTCCGGGCGCCCCACGTAGCCCCGCACCTTCCCGTCCACCCCGGCTTCCGCCACCAGGTGGCCGAGCGGCCCCTCCCCCTCGATCTTGAGGGTCACCCGCTCGCGCGGCGTCTTCGAAAGGAGGAACGCGAGCAGCGCGGCGCCGGTAAGCGCCCGCCCGAGCGCGGCGGTGGCGGTGGGGGAGAGGCCGTGCCGTTGCCGGGCCTCCTCGACCACGTCGGTGGTCTCGGCGGCGAGAATGCGGAAGGATCCGTCGCCGGCGAGCCCCCGGATGAGCCGGCCCATCAGCGCTCCTCCCCCTGGAACTTGGCCTTCAGCGCCCGGGCCGCCGGCGGGGGCACGAAGCGACCGACGTCGCCGCCGTAGCGCGCGATCTCCTTGACCATCGTCGAGGACACGAAGGCCCAGCGGGTCGCCGCCAGGATGAAGAGGGTTTCGACCTCGGGGTTGAGCTGGCGATTCAGGTGCGCCATCTGCAGCTCGTACTCGTAGTCGGATACGGCCCTAAGCCCCTTCACGATCACCCGAAGCCCCTTTTTGCGCATGTATTCTGCCAAGAGGCCGTGAAACGCCTCGACCTCGACGTTCGGGAGGTGCTTGGTCGAGGCCCGGATGATGGCGAGCCGCTCCTCGATGGAAAAGAGGTAGCGGTCTCTTTTCGCTGGGTTTTCGAGCACCGCCACCGTCACCCGGTCGAAGAGCCGGCTCGCGCGCTCGGCAACGTCAAGGTGCCCGTTGGTAAAGGGGTCAAAGCTGCCGGGATATACGACGTGCATCACGCCTCCATCTCCACCGCGGTAAACGCGTTCTTCCCATAGACCCGCCGGTCGCCGAAGGGCAGGTGGAGCTCGGCCGGATGCTGCAGGATCGCGAGGCCTCCGGGGCGGACCACCCCCGCCTCCAGTAGCCTTTGAAAGGCTTCCATCAGGTCGATGGGATAAGGCGGGGCCATGAAGGCCACGTCCCATTGCTCGCCCCGGGCGGCCGCCTCCTCCAAGAAGCGCTCCACCGACCGGGGCACCACCCGCGCGGGCAGACCGGTGGTCTGGACGTTCGCCTTGAGCATGCGCACCGCCTCGGAGTCCTTTTCGACGAGTGTCGCCTCCCAGCCCTCGCTCGCCGCCTCCAGCCCCACCGCTCCGCTCCCGGCGTAAAGGTCGAGGAACCGGCCGGGCACCGGATAACGGCTCCGCAGGTAGTCGAAAAGGGCCTTCCTGAGCCGCACCGGGCTGGGCCGCGCGGAGGCGGGCACGAGAAGCCGCCGGCCCTTGGCCCGACCCCCGAGGATGCGCACGCCGCTCATCAGGTGCAGGATAACCCCTAAAAGCCAAAAGGGCCCGTTTGGGCCCTTTCTGGTCGGGGAGAGAGGATTCGAACCTCCGACCCCCTCGTCCCGAACGAGGTGCGCTACCAAGCTGCGCTACTCCCCGCAGCGTCCTCTAGTTTAGGCCCGGGGCGGCCGCTTGTAAAGCTTGACGAAGGGGAGGGCGTTTGGTATCTTCTACTTTGCGCCACGGGAGTGGCGGGGGACCTTGAAAAGGCGGTCAAGCAGCCGAGCGTCTTGGAGCTAATGGGAGCTTTGCTCCTGTGTGAGCGGTCAAGGTAGTAAGGGCGCACGGTGGATGCCTCGGCACCCGAGCCGAAGAAGGACGTG
>WFXV01000090.1 GCA_015490435.1 Thermaceae bacterium | reverse complement strand
CTCTACGCCCTCGTCCCCCTCGCCGCCGCCCTCGTCGTCTACGCCGCCACTGGCTACGCCACCCTGGCGGCGCTCGCCCTTGCCCTCGCCCTCGCCTTGGTCACGAGCTTCCTGCCCCTGGATCCCTGGAGCAAGGCGCTTTCCTGGGCGCTTTTCCTGCTCGCGCTCTGGCGCTACAAGGAGAACCTGGGACGGATCCTCGAGGGCACCGAGCCCAAGCTCGGGGAGCCCCTTCCGCTCCCCGACGAGAAGACCGTGGTCTGCGCCTTCATGATCCACCCCCTCACCCTCGCCGACTTCTGGCAGTCCCCCCGCTTCCGCTGGCTCCGCCTCCTGGTCGAGCGGGGCCTCATCCCCAAGGCCTGGATCGAGCGCCTCGCCGAGTACTTCCGTCCCATGAAGGTGGGCGAGATCCGCGGGGTGAAGACCGCCGACGGCCGCGAGATCCGCTGCCACCTGATCTCGGCGCCGCTTTTGCCCCATCAGATCGTGAATAAGCCCGAGCTCGCGGTCCGGCGGGCGATCCAGGGGGCCCGGCTCGCCCACGAGCTCGGGGCCACCGTCTTCGGCCTCGGGGCCTTTTGGAGCGTGGTGGGCGAGAAGGGCAAGAAGGTCCAGGAGGCCGTCCCCGAGATCGAGGTGACGAACGGCGGCGCGCTCACCGCCGGCACGGTGCGGGCGGCGATCCCCCGGATCCTCGAGCGCTTCGAGCGGGAAGGGAAGAACCCCAAGGAAGCGACCGCCGCGGTGGTGGGCGCCACCGGGGTGGTAGCCTTTGGCATCGCCCGCCAGATCGCGCCGCTCTTCGGCCGGCTCATCCTGATCGCCCGGGATCCCAAAAGGCTCGAGAAGATCGCGGAAAGCCTGCGAAAGAACTTGGCCCGGAAGGGCGCCGGAACCGAGGTCGTGGCCACCACCGACTACACCTTGCTGAAAGAGGCCGACCTGATCTTCACCGCCACCAGCGACCCCGAGCCGGTGATCCGCCCGGAACACGTCAAGGAGGGGGCCTGGATCTACGACGAGGGGGTGCCCCCGGACGTCCACCCCGAGGTCAGGAAGATCCCCGGGGTGCGGGTGATCCCGGGTGGAGTGGTGCGGCTCCCGGGCGAGGCAAAGAGCACCCTCGACCTCCACTTCGGCGGCCCCGACCTGGTCCCCGCCTGCCTCGCCGAGACCATGATCCTCGCCGCCGAGGAAGCCTTCGAGCGGAAAAGCCTCGGCGGCGAGACGAAGAGCGAGAACATCCAGTACTTCGTCGAGCGGGCCCAAGCGCTCGGGTTCGCCATCCTCGACTAGGAAGGCCCCCAGACGATCCACCAGCCGCCCAGGTCGCTGCCCTTGATGTCCGGACCCACGGGCCCGCGGCCGTGGAAGTAGTCGTTGTAGTTGGTCTCGCCGTTCTTGCCGTAGACCCCCATCACCGACCAGATCTCCTCGGGCCCCTGGGTCTCCTTGGCGGCGCGGACCCAAGCCTCGCGCATGGTCCGGGCGAGGGAGGGGAAGGGGAAACCGGTGGCGACCGTGGCGAAGATCAAGCCCTCCTCGGTGTTGTCGAAGGTCACCGTGGCGTAGCCGAGCAAGAGGTGCAGCCCCTGAAACGCCGGACCCCAGCGCTCCCACCAGGCACCTCCGGGGGCCGAGCGCTGCAGGGGTCCGCAGGCGGCAATCACCAGCCACTCGAGATCCCCATCGCCCCAGCGCGTCTCGTCGTAGCGCAGGAAGCGATCGTCCTGCTGGCTGCAGAACTCGAACCCGTGGGCGTTGGCGTGGCCGGTGTAGAAGACGAGGTCGGCGTTGTCCACCACGCCGGCGTCGCCTGTGTCCTTGAAGTCCCGCTCCCAGGCGGCGGACTCGCCGTAGTTGAAGCGGATCTGGGCGCCGGCGAGCCGCATCGTCACCACGAAGCCGCGGGCGTTGGCCGCGGCCCGGGGCAGGCCGGCGCAGCTCCCGATCCACTCGCTGCCGGCGTCCACCACCCCGCCCACCAGGGGCTTCGCGCCGTCCCCAGAAAGCTCGATCAAAACGCTATCCCCCGCGGAAAGCCCCTCGGCGTCCTCGACCCAGACCGAGAGCACCTCGGGCCCGTCGAGCTGCTCCACGCTGTAGATGAGCTCGGGACCCTTGCCCGCCTGCTCCTCGCTGAGCGCGCCGTTCGAGCTCGTCCAGAGGTACCTATAGGGAGGCGTTCCCCCCTGAACCCGTGCCACCGCGACGATCTTCCCCGCCTCGACCCGGTGCTCGATCGTGACCTTGGGCGACCCCTCGAACGCCGGCACCAGCACCCGCCGGCGCGGTACCTCCTCCCCCGCGACCTCCTCGACCAGCGCGTAGAGGTAGTGGGGGTAGATGCGCCGAACCCCGGTCCGCGAGAGCGGGGGCGCGTAGTAGACGAGCTCGGGCTCCGAGAGCTTGCCCAGGTCGAGACCCCGGGGCAAGCCCAAAAGCCCCCGCGCCCTGAGCGCGGCCTCCTCCCGGGAAAGGAGCGCCACCCGGGGACCGGGCTTGACTTCCCGGAAGAGGTAGAGGAGCTGGGTGGGCACCGTCTCGGTCTCGAAAAGCGCCTGCACCTGGGCCCCCGGCCCCACCAGGGGAAGCCCGTCGAGGGCGAGCTGGAAGGAGACCTCCACCCCGAGGACTGCCTCCGCCCGGGTCGTCCCCTGAAGGTCGGCGGCGAGGAAGCGGACCTCCCCCGCTAGGGCCTCGCCCTCGGGCGCGAGCCCCGACTGCGTGAGCGCGGTCATAAAGCGCTCGCGGGCGGTCTTCTCGTCGATCGCCTGCCGCGCTCCGAAGGCGTCGAAGTCGAAGCGCTCAAGGGTCGCGTCGCCCCCGTCCTCGGGGTTCGGCTGCTGCCCGAGCGGCTGGGTGGGCAGGCGCAAAACGCCCCGGGGGTCGTCGTAGCGAAGCCCCCCGTCGGCGTCCACCGCGACCCCTTTGAGCCCCAGCGCCTCCGCCAGCGCCAAGAGCCGATCGGGATCGGGAACGCCCACCACCTCGTAGACCCGCGGCCGGTCCGTATCCCCGGGCGGGGGGCCGCCCCCCTGACAGGCCACCAGAAAAACCAAAAGCCCGAAAAGCCCAATAAACCTTCCTCGCATGCCCCACCTCCTCACCCCAAGCCTTTTCGGGCGGGCGTGGCGAAGGCGTGGCGATCCGCGGGGCTGGCGGGCGCCAAAGGCGATCCCCTAAAATGCGGGTGCGAAGGAAAGGAGGCGTTATGCGGCGCTTGCTGGTGGCACTCTTATCCCTCTTGGCCCTCGGCTACGCGGAGAAGACCTTCGTGGTCGCGTATCAGGGCGGGGCGGTGACCCTCGACCCGCACATGCGGAACGAGACCACCACCCTAGCCTGGCAGCACCACATCTTCGAAACCCCCTTCTTCTATAACCCCGAGGGCAAGGTCGTCCCCGTCCTGGCGGAGAAGATCGAGCAGATTGACGAGAACACCTGGAAGCTCTACCTGAAAAAGGGCGTCAAGTTCCACGACGGCACCGAGATGACCGCCGAGGACGTCGCCTTCTCGATCCTGCGGGCGGCCACCCACAAGAAGTCCCAGATGAAGGGGTACGTGGGCAAGGTCTCGGACGCCAAGGCCCTCGACCGCTACACCGTCCTGATCAAGACCAAGGTCCCCGATCCCCTGCTCCCCGCCCACCTCGACCACGCCGCGGTGATCCCCAAGGCCTACCTGGAAAAGGTGGGCGAGGAGGGCTTCAATAAGCACCCCATCGGCACCGGCCCCTACAAGTTCGTCTCCTGGCTGAACGGCGACCACCTGAACCTCGAGGCCTTCGAGGACTACTGGGGCAAGAAGCCCGACTTCAAGAAGGTCAAGCTGGTCAACATCCCGAACGGCGCCACCCGCGTCGCCGCCCTGCTCTCGGGCGAGGTGGACATCGCGGAGAAGGTCCTGCCCCAGGACTTCGCCCGGGTGGAGCGTTCCGGCGTCGCCACCGTCAAACAGACCCCGGGCGTGCGGGTGATCTACATCGCCCTCGACTACTGGCGGGAGTACGGCTCGGAGGGGCTGCCCGAAGGGGCGAAGAACCCCTTCCTCGACCCCCGGGCCCGCAAGGCGATCTACATGGCGATCGACGCCGACGCCATCGTGAAGAAGATCATGGGCGGGGCGGCCACCGTGGCCCAGCAGTTCCTCGCCCCCATCCACGAGGGCTACAACCCCGAGATCAAGCGCTTCCCCTATGACCCCAAAGCGGCGCGGAAGCTCCTCGAGGACCTCGGCTACGGCGACACCGACGGCGACGGCTGGCTCGAGCTCCCCACCAAGGACGGCGGCCGCGTCCCCTTCAAGCTCCGCATCGACGCCCCCAACGACCGCTACCTGAACGATGCCCAGATCGCCCAGGCGCTCGCCAACATGCTCCGTAAGATCGGCATCCAGGCCGAGGTCAACGCGGTGCCCAAAAAGGTCTTCTTCCCCAACATGACCAAGGGCCACTTCACCATGTACATGGCCGGCTGGGGCTCGATGGACTCGATCAACACTGCCCTCTCGCTCTTCCACTCCAAGGACGAGTCGGGCCTCTACGGCCGCTTCAACCGCATGCGCTACAAGAACCCCGAGGTGGACCGCCTGATCGAGGAGGCGGCCAAGACCTTCGACAAGGCAAAGCGCGAGGAACTCCTCAGGAAAGCGATGTACATCGCCATGGTGGAGGACGTCGCCTACATCCCGCTGCACTACGAGAACGTGATCGCGGGCGTGCGCAAGGGTGTCCGCTTCACCCCGCGGCCCGACGAGTACCTGCACGCCTTCGAGGCAGAAAAAGAGTAACGCCACCTCAGGGCCCGGGCGCACGCCCGGGCCCCTTTCACTCAAACCATGCGCTACTTCACCGTTCGCTTTCTGCAGATGCTCTTTGCGGTCTGGGCGGTCGCCACCCTGGTCTTCCTCTTCCTACAGCTCACCGGCGACCCGATGGAGCTCCTGGCCCCCGAGGACATGACCGAGGCCCAGGTCGAAGAGCTCCGTAAGGCCTACGGCCTGGACAAGCCGATCCACGTCCAGTACCTGATCTACATGAAGAACCTGCTCAGGGGGGACCTCGGGGTCTCCTGGACCTCGGGGGAGCCGGCGCTCGCCCTTTTGGCCCAGCGCTTTCCCGCCACCTTGAAGCTCGTGCTGGTGGCGCTCGGGATCGCCATCTTCTTCGGCTTGCCCGCCGGGGTCTGGGCGGCGGTGCGGGCCGACAGCCTGGTGGACCGGGCGCTCCGTTTTCTCTCGGTGGTGGGGATCTCGGCCCCCACCTTCTGGATCGGCATCATGCTGATCCTGATCTTCTCGGTGACGCTGGGCTGGCTGCCCTCGGCCGGGGCCCACTCCTGGAAGCACTACATTCTGCCCGGGGTGACGCTTTCCTTCTACCGCATCGCTCTCTTCCTCCGGATGATCCGCTCCACCATGCTCGACGTCCTCTCCCAGGACTACGTCCGCACCGCCCGGGCCAAGGGGCTCCCCGAGCGGGTGGTGGTCTACAAGCACGCCCTCAGGAACGCCCTCATCCCCTTCGTCACACTGGTGGGCCTGCAGTTCGGTCACCTGATGGCGGGGGCGGTGGTCACCGAGTGGATCTTCGCCTGGCCGGGGATGAACCGGCTCGCGCTGAACGCGCTCTTCACCGAGGACCGGCCGGTGATCCTCGCCTTCGTGGTGCTCACGGCAGTGATCTTCGCCGCGGTGAACTTCGTGGTGGACGTGCTCTACGGCTTGATCGACCCGAGGGTGCGCTATGCGTAGGTTTCCCTGGTTGACCGCGTTGGTCCTTCTCGCCATGGTGCTGGCGGCGGTCTTCGCCCCCTGGAT
>WFXV01000089.1 GCA_015490435.1 Thermaceae bacterium | reverse complement strand
TACCGAAGTTCCGATGAGCGGGATGCCCACCTTCCCAAATGGCTTCACTACTACAACTGGCACCGGCCGCACTCCAGTCTGGGCAACCAAGCCCCTGTCTCACGTTTAGGGCTTAAGGTGAACAACGTTGTGAGACTGCACATCTAGCCGATTTTGTCCTTGCCGAAGTAGGGGACGAGGGCCCCAGGCAGGCGGACCGAGCCGTCTTCTTGCTGGTGGTTTTCGAGGAGCGCGGCGATCACCCGGGGGAAGGCGAGGCCGGAGCCGTTTAGCGTGTGGGCAAAGCGGGGTTTTCCTTTTCCTTCCCGAAAGCGGAGGTTCATCCGCCGGGCCTGGTAGTCCTCCATGTTGGAGATCGAGCTGACCTCGAGCCACTTGTCCTGGCCGGCGGAGTAGACCTCGAGGTCGTACTTCTTCGCCTGGGTGAAGCCCATGTCGCCGGTGCACATGAGGAGGCGGCGGTAGGGGAGCTCGAGGAGCTCTAAGATCTCCTCCGCCTGCCGGGTGAGGCGCTCGAGCCACTCGTAGGACTCCGAGGGGTGGCTGATCACCACCATCTCCACCTTGTCGAACTGGTGGAGCCGGTTGAGCCCTCGCACGTCCTTGCCGTAGGAACCGGCCTCCACCCGGAAGTTCGGGGTGTAGCTGGTGTACTTCTTGGGGAGCTCGGAGGCGTCCAGGATCTCGCCCGCGTGCAGGTTGGTGACCGGCACTTCCGAGGTCGGGATCAGGTAGTAGCCGCCGGCGACCTCGTACATCAGCCCCTCCTTGTCGGGGAGCTGGCCGGTGCCGAAGGCGGCCTCGGGCCGGACGAGGAGCGGCGGGCGCACCTCGACGAAGCCCCGCTCGACGTGGTAGTCGAGGAAGAAGTTCTCAAGCGCCCGGATGAGCCTCGCCCCGTCGCCCACGAAGACGGGAAAGCCCGAGCCCGCGATCTTCGCGCCCCGCTCGAAGTCGATGATGCCGAGCCGCTCGGCGATCTCCCAGTGGGGCTTCGGCTCGAAGGCGAAGCGCGGCGGCTCCCCCCAGGTCTTCGCCACCACGTTGTCCTCGGGGCCCTTGCCCTCGGGGACCGAGGGGTGGGGGAGGTTCGGGATGCCGGCGAGGGCTTCCTGGAGCTTGGCGCTCACCTCGCGGAGCTCGTCCTCGAGTGCCGCCACCCGGGATTTCAGCGCCTCGGCTTCCTTCAAAAGGTCCTCGGCCGCTTCCCCCGCGCGCTTTTTCTCGCCGATCTTGCGGGAGAGCGCCTTTTGCTCGGCGCGGAGCCGGTCGAGCTCGGCCTGGAAGGCGCGGCGGTGTTCGTCGAGCTCCAGAAACCGGTCCACCAGCGGCAGCGCGTCGAGTTCCTGCTTCTTCCGGATCGCCTCGCGTACGAGCTCGGGGTTTTCGCGGATCTTCCTGGGGTCGAGCATGGTTCACCTCAAAGCGGGGGATGGGAGGTGGGGGGTAGGGGGTAGGTAGAGCTTTCCTCTTTTACCCATCTCCTACCTCCCACTCCCTACCTCCTACTCCCCCTCAATCATCCTCGGCACCTTGAAGTAGCCGTCCTCGCGCTCGGGGGCGTTTTGGAGCGCTTCCTCCTGGGAGAGGCCGGGTTCGGGGACGTCCTCGCGCATCGCCGCCTCGGTCTCCACCGGGCGGGCGAGCTCCTCGAGGCCCTCGAGCTCGAGCTCGCCGAGCTTTTCGAAGTAGGCGAGGATCTTTTCCAGGTCTTCCCTCATCGCCTCGCGTTCGGCTTCCGAGAGCTCGATCCGGGCCAGGTTCTCGAGGTGCGTGAGCAGCTCGGGGGTGATCCGCATCGCCCCTCCAGCTTAAACCAGCCACTTGGCGAGGGCCCAGAGAAACGGGGCCAGAAAGAGCGCGGGGAGGAAGGCCGCGACCCGGATCCGGGCGGCCTCGACCAGGTTGAGCCCCACCCCGATCACCATCAGCCCGCCCACCCCGGTGGCGAGGAGCACCCGGGGGTCGGCGGCGGGGTCGGGGACGAAGGCGGCGAGGCTGGCGGCGAGGAGGGAGAGCCCGAGCTGGTAGCCGAGCACCACCAGCACGCTCGCCGCCACCCCGATCCCGAGGCTCGCCGCCAGCGCGATCGAGGAGATGCCATCG
>WFXV01000088.1 GCA_015490435.1 Thermaceae bacterium | reverse complement strand
CCTCTTTTCCTGGGCCAGCGACCCGGAGGTCACCCGCTTCCTGAGCTTTGCCCCCCACCGGGACCCGGACGAAAGCCTCGGGGTGCTCCGCCGCTGGGTCCGGGCCTGGGCCGAGCGCGAGGGGGTGCTCGCCCCCTGCCGCTCGCTCACCTACCTGATCGAGGTGGAGGGCGAGGCGGTGGGGAGCCTCTCGGTGCACGCGGATCGCTACGGACTCGAGCTCGGCTACGCCCTCGCCCGCAGCCACTGGGGCCGGGGGATCATGCCAAGCGCGGTCCGCGGCCTCACTGAGTGGCTGCTTGAACGCAGCGCCCACCGGGTCTTCGCCACCGCCCACGTCGAGAACGCGGCGAGCCACCGGGTCCTGGAAAAAGCCGGCTTCCTCCGCGAGGGGAGGATCCGGAAATACTTCTACTTCCCCAACCTCGGGGAGCTCGCCGACGGATACCTCTACGCCCGGGTAGAGTAAACTTCTCTGCGATGAAAACCGAAATCCCTGTGCACGAGGCGCTCGCGATCGTGCGCAAGCACGCAAGACCCATCGCGGAGAAGGAGCGGGTGCCGCTTGCCCGCGCCCTCGGCCGGGTTCTGGCCGAGGACCTGCCGGCGCTTTGCGATCACCCCGACCTGGCCAACACCGCGGTGGACGGCTTCGCCGTCCGCGCCGAGGACACCAAGGAGGCGAGCCGGGAGAAACCGGCGGTGCTCCGCCTCGTCGGCGAGTCCCCGGCGGGGAGGCCCTTCGAGGGCGCCTTAGGGCCCGGGGAGGCGGTCGCGGTCTACACCGGCTCCCCGCTGCCCAAGGGCGCCGACGCGGTGGTGGCGGTGGAGGAGACCCGCCGCGAGGGGGACCGGGTCCTCGTTTTTAGGCCCGCCTCGCCCAAGGACATCCGCCCGAAGGGGGACGACTTCAAAAAGGGCGAGGTGCTCCTTTTCCGGGGCGACCTCCTCACCCCCGGCCGGATCGGCCTCGCCGCCGCCATGGGACACGCCGAGGTGCCGGTGGTGCGTAGGCCCCGGGTGGGGATCCTCTCCACCGGCGACGAGGTGGTGGCCCCGGGGGAGCCCCTCCCCGAAGGCGGGGTCTACGACTCGAATAGCTACTCGGTCGCCGCCTTGGTGGCGGAAGCGGGCGGCGAGCCGGTGATTTTGGGCCGAGCGAAGGACGATCTGAGCGAGCTCAAGCGCCAGCTCGCCGCCGCCGGCGCGCTCGACCTGCTCCTCACGAGCGGCGGCGTGAGCATGGGTGAGTACGACCTGGTGCGAAGGCTGCTCGAGGAAGAGGGCGAGATCTACTTCTGGAAGATCCTCCAGCGCCCCGGCCACCCGCCGATCTTCGGCCGCTACCAAGACACCCTGGTCCTCGGCCTTCCCGGCAACCCGGTGAGCGCGATGGTGGTCTTCTTCCTCTACGGCCGGCCGATGCTATTCGCCATGCTGGGCCGGACCGACCCCCCCTACCGCCGCATCCGGGTACGGGCGGAGGACTTCTTCAAGGGGGCGAAGGGCAAGGTCGCCTTCCGCCGGGCGGCGCTGGAATACCGGCCGGGCGCGGGCTTCGTGGCGAAAAGCGCCGGCAACCAGTCCTCGGGGGCGATCCGCACCATGGCCACCGGCCACGCCCTCGTCGCAGTGCCGCCGGATCGGAACCTAAACCCCGGGGACGAGGCCTTGGCAATCCCCTTCGACCCCGAGGCGCTCGGGGCCCCCGGACTACCCGAGGAGTTTTAGGAAGGGGCCGAGCCAGACCGGCAGGTCGCCGGGGTCCCGGGCGGTGACCAGGTTCCCGTCCACCACCGGGGCCTCGTCGAGGTAGATGGCGCCGGCGTTTACTAGATCGTCCTTGATCGAGAAGTAGCCGGTGAGCCGCCTTCCCTTGACGATTCCCGCGCTGATCATCACCCAGCCGGCGTGGCAGATGGCGGCGAGGGGCTTTTTCGCCCGGTCCACGGCGCGGACGAGCTCGAGCACCGCCTCGTGCCGCCGGAGCCGATCCGGGGCGTAGCCGCCCGGGATCACGAGGCCCGCGACCTCGGTGGGGTCCACCTCACCGGCGGCCGCCGTCGCCCGCATCGCCACCCCGGACTTGCTCTTATAGACCTTGGCCTCGGGGCCCACGAGGAGGACTTCAAAGCCCGCCTCCTGCACCCGGTAGTAGGGGTAGATGAGCTCGAACTCGTTGAAGAGATCCTCGATCAAGATCGCGACCCGTTTCATTCCGCCTCCTTCCCCCCTAGCCTAGCGAGGAAGTCGTGGAGGATGTTCCCGGTCACCCCCCAGATGTCCCGGCCCCGCCAGGGGTAGTGCCAGACGTAGCGCCCCCTTCGCCACTCCGGCCAGGCGCGCACGGCGAGGAGCTCGGGGATCGGGGCGAGGAAGACCTCGGCGACCTCTTCCGGGTTGGGCACGAGCGCCACCGGCCCTTCCACCCGCCCCACCACCGGCAGGACCCAAAACCCTGCCGGCGAGAGCACCGGGCGGAGCGCCCCCAGGACCCGGACCCGCTCCGGGGGCAGGCGCACCTCCTCGAAGGCCTCCCGCACCGCCGCCTCCTTCGGGCTCTCGCCGGGCTCGAGCTGCCCTCCCGGAAAGCTGATCTGCCCCCGGTGGTGGGCGAGGTGCGGGGCGCGGACGGTGAAGAGCAAGGAACCCCGGGAGAGGGGCCCAGGGCCCATGACCGCGAGCAAGACCGCCGCCGGGCGCAGCCCGGGCGGGGTTTCTAGGTGCTCGGGGACGGGGTCGAACAACGGCGCTCCACCGCCTTGCGGAGGGCCGCCTCGGGGTCCTCGCCCCGGGCCCGGGCCAGCGCGACCACCCGCCAAAGCAGCTCGGCGAGGTCGCCTTTTTCCAGGGCCTCCCGCACCGCCGCCTCGTCCCCGGGGGGCTCGCCGAGCTTCTCCTGTACCTTCCGCGCCCGGGCGAGCGCCCCGAGCGCCGCCGGGACCTCGTCGCAGGGGCCCTTTTTCCTGCCCTCCTTCGCTTTTAGCTTCTCCCAGTTTTTGAGGACCTCGTCCGCGTCCCGGACGCGGACGTCGCCGAAGACGTGGGGGTGGCGGCGGATGAGCTTGTCCACGATCGCCGCCTCGACCTCGGGGTAGGTGAAGGTGCCCTCCTCCTCGCCGATCACCGAGTGGAAGGCGACCTGGAGGAGGACGTCGCCGAGCTCCTCCTTCATCCGCTCAACGTCGCCCGAAAGGATCGCGTCGGCGGCCTCGGCCGCCTCCTCGAGCAGGTAGGGCACCAGCGATGCGTGGGTTTGTTTCCGGTCCCAGGGGCAGCCGTCCGGCGCCCGGAGCCTGCGCATGACCGCGAGAAGCCGCTCCACGGGCCCCACCTTACCAACCGATCAACCGGAGGTAAGCCTGGATCAGGGCCTCGCCGTGGAAGTAGGCGACCGCCCCGCCGATCGCCAGGTAGGGGCCGAAGGGGAGCTTTCGCCGCCGGAAGAGGAGCCCGAGCACGGCCCCGGCGAAGACGGCGATGAAGAGCCCCGCGAGGAAGGGGTAGAACCCGGTCCAGGCGCCGAGCATCCCGGCGAGCTTCACGTCACCGAAGCCGAGCGCCACCGGCTCGTCGTCCCCTTCCTCTTCTTCGGGCCTGAAGGCCCAGTAAAGCCCGCCGAGGAGGGCGAGCGCCCCGGCGGCGGCGAGCGCCCCCTCGAGCGCCGCCAGCGGCCCCTTGGGCGAGAGCAAGAGGGCGAGGGGCAAGAGTCCGAGCGAAAGCGGGAGGGGAAGGTGGAAGCCCCGCCGGAAGAGGGCGTTCGCCGCCCAGTTCAAAAGCCCCGCGAGGACGCCGTACCCGGCACCGAACGCGCCCACCAGGGCGGCGAGGGCCACCTGGTGGAAGCCCACCGGGTTCGAGGGCGGCCCGTCCCGAAACCGGCGCAGGACGAGGCTCCCGTACTCGCCGATGAGCACGAGAAGACCGCTTGCGAGGAGCGCCCCCCAAAGCGCCTCCCCGCCCCGCCCGAGGAGAAAGCCCGCGAAGAGGCCGAGCAAGAGCCCCCCATAGGTGAGCGAATCGGGGAGCAGGTAGGTGTCGATGTCGATGAAGGCGAGGGCCACAAGGAGGGCGAGGAAGGCCCAGGCGAAGGGGAGCTCGAGGCCGGGTCCGAGCCGGTAGGCGGCGTAGGCAAAGAGCAGCCCGGTGAGGAGCTCGACCAGGGGGTAGCGGGGGCTGATCCGCGCCCCGCAGTGGCGGCACCGCCCCCTTTGCACCAGGTAGGAGACCACCGGCACGAGCTCGCTGGGCCCGAGCCGGGCCCCGCAGCTCGGACAGTGGGAGGGCGGGTAGACGATGGATTCGCCCCGGGGTAGCCGGTGGATCACCACGTTCAAAAACGAACCCACCACCAGCCCGAGGAGGAAAGCGAAGAAGACCAGCACCCCTGTATTATTCCCGGTCTCATGCTCGGGACCGATAGAATAAAGCGACATGTTCAGGGGCGAGGACATCGGAATCGACCTCGGCACCGCCTCGGTGCTGATCTACATCAAGCGGCGCGGCATCGTGCTCAGGGAGCCCAGCGTGATCGCCATGGTGCGCGACTCCAAGGACGTCAAGGCGGTGGGAATCGAGGCCTACCGCATGCTGGGCCGGACCCCGGGGAACATCGTGGCGGTGCGGCCGATGAAGGACGGCGTGATCGCCGATTACACCCTGACCGAGAAGATGCTCACGCTCTTCCTCAAGAAGGTGCTCTCGCCGATGTCCCGCTTCTTCAAGCCCCAGGTCATGGTGGGGGTGCCCTCGGGGGTGACCGAAGTCGAGCGCCGGGCGGTGGTCCAGGCCATCGTCGAGGCCGGGGCGAAAAGGGCCTTCCTGATCGAGGAGCCCCTGGCGGCGGCGATCGGCGCCGGGATCGAGATCGCCGAGCCCACCGGCAGCATGGTGGTGGACATCGGCGGCGGCTCCACCGACATCGCGGTGATCTCGCTCGGGGGGATCGTGGTCTCGGAGTCCTTGCGCATCGCCGGAAACGAGTTCGACCAGGCGATCATCCGCTACGTGCGCGAGCAGCACAACCTCCTGATCGGCGAGCGCACCGCCGAGGAGATCAAGATCCGGATCGGCGCCGCCACCCTCACCAAGGACGACGAGAACCTGGTCGCCGAGGTGCGCGGGCGCGACCTGATCTCGGGGCTGCCCAAGACGGTGGAGATCACCACCGAGGAGGTGGCCCGGGCGCTCAAAGAACCCCTCGACAAGATCGTGCTCGAGGTCAAGAAGACCCTGGAGAACACCCCGCCGGAGCTGGTCTCGGACATCATCGACCGGGGCATTTTGCTGACCGGCGGCGGCTCGCTCCTCAAAAACCTCGACAAGCTCCTGGAGGAGAGCACCGGGGTGCCGGTGCTGGTGGCCGAGAACGCCCTCGACGCGGTGGCCGTGGGCACCGGGCGGGCGCTCGAGATGCTTCCGGTTCTGAAGGACACCCTGGTCAGCTCCGACAACGTGCTCCGGAGGTAAGCCGTGGAGCTCTTACGGCTCTTGCCCCACCGCTACCCCTTCCTGCTGGTGGACCGCATCCTCGAGGCCGACGAGAAGCGCTTTCGCGTGCTCAAGAACGTGACCATGAACGAGCCCCACTTCCTCGGTCACTTCCCCGACCACCCGATCATGCCCGGGGTGCTCCTGGTCGAGGCGATGGCCCAGGCGGCGGTGGCCAGCATCCAGCACCACCCCGCCTTCGAGCCCGGGATGATCCCCTACCTCGCGGGGGTGCACGAGGCCCGGTTTTTAAAGCCGGTGGTCCCCGGGGACACGCTGATCCTCGAGGGCGAGCTGCTCTTTTTCCGGCGGGGCCTGGCCCGCGCCCGGGTCGAGGCCAAGGTGGAGGGCGAGGTGCGGGCCCGGGCGGAGATCAGCTTCGCCGTGCGCCGGGATGCTTAAGCGCACCGACCGGCTCGTCCTCGTCGAGGTCCTCCCCGTCCTCCTGGCGGCGGCGGCCTTCTACACCGCGGTCTTCCTCTTCGGGTTCTTCTACGTGGGGAGCCGCTGGCTCTCCGGGGTGTCCCTCGGGCTCGTCCTCGAGTGGCTCGCCTACCACGTGCCCGGGGTACTCGTCCAGGTCCTCCCGATGGCGGCGGTGACCGCGGTGGTGGTGCCCTTCGGGCGGCTCGCGAGCGAGGGCGCGATCCTCGCGTTTCAGGCGGGCGGAGTGCCGCTTTTGCGGCTGGCCCGGCCGGTGCTCGTGATCGGGGTCTTGCTCGCCGGGGTATCACTATGGCTGAACGAGTACGTCGCCCCCCACACCAACGAGAAGGTGCGGGTGCTCTGGTGGGAGGAGATGCACACCAAGGGGCGGGGGCTGGTGCGGCTCAAGGGGATGAACATTCCCCTGGGCGGGGGGCTCGAGCTCTACTTCAAGGACTACGACTACGCCAAGGACGAGATGGTCGGGGTGCGCCTGCAGAAGTGGGAGGGCAAGCGGGCCACCCTGGTCTTCGCCGAGCGGGGGAAGTACCGGGGGAACGTGCTCGAGCTCGTGGGCTACGAGCTCTACCGGGTGGACTACGGCGCGATCCCCGAGCTCGAGCGCGCCCGGGGCGAGGCGCTCGAGGAGGCGGTGCGCAAGGTCTTTTTAGGGGCGCTTTTGCCCAAGAAGAAGGACGCCCGCCTCACCCTGAAGACCGGGCTTTCCCGCGGCGAGGCGATCGCCCGCTTCGCCGACCCCCTCGCCGCCGACACCTTTAGCCTCTCGAAGGCCTACCGCCGCAGCCGGGACGCAGGTCTCCCCGAGGCCGAGCGCAGGGAAGCGGCCCTCATCTTCCACGCGAAGCTCGCGCTCCCGCTATCCAACCTGGTCTTGATCCTCGTCGCCCTCCCGCTCGCGGTCCGCTACGCCCGCACCCCGGGGCTTTCCCTCGGGCTCAGCGTGATCCTGGCGGTGGCCTTCTACCTCGCCTTCTTGCTCTTCCGCTCGCTGGGCGGGGTAGGGCTCCTGCCCCCGGCGGTGGCGGTATGGACCCCGATCCTGCTCTTTTTCGCTCTAGGATGGAAGGGGATTCGAGGCTGATGCGCGCGCTCTTCCTCTCGGCGTCGTTCGGTGGGGGCCACCTACACGCGAACCTGGCGGTGCACGAGGCACTGGGTTGCGAAGGGATCGAGCGCGACTACCTCGAGTACATCCCCCTCTGGCAGCGGCTCCCGGTGGTGGGCCTCTACCAGTTCTCCCTCCGCCACTGGCCCGGGCTCTACGGTTGGTTCTACCGCTTCACCAACCGCGAGAGCGAGCCCCGGATCATCACCGCCCAGTTCGACCGCGCCGGCCTCGAGGCGATGCGGACCGACGTGCTCGCCTTCGAGCCCGACGTGGTGGTCTCGAGCTTCCC
Source organism: Thermaceae bacterium (assembly GCA_015490435.1). Lineage (GTDB taxonomy): Bacteria > Deinococcota > Deinococci > Deinococcales > Marinithermaceae > WFXV01. Next base: position 7,317 of record WFXV01000088.1, on the reverse strand, counting down.
CACCGCCACCGCCCTCGCCGGCCGGGTGCGCGAGGCGGTGCCCCACGGGTTCGCCAACGTCCTGGTGGTCACCGACTTCCGCGCCCACCGGCACTGGGCACAAGCAGCCGCCGATCTGATCCTGGCCCCGAGCGCCGAGGCCGCCGCCGACCTCGCCCGCTTCGGGATCCCGCCGGCGAAGATCGCGGTGACCGGCCTCCCGGTGCGGCGGGTCTTCCGCGAGCTTCCCCCGGGCGAGGTCCTGCGGGAAAAACACGGGCTCGACGAACGCCCGGTGATCCTGATCGCGAGCGGGGCCACCGAGGCCTACCGCGCCCAGGAGGAGGCGGTGCGGGCGGTCATCGCCCTGGGGCGCCCCGCCCAGGTGGTGCGCTTTCGCAAAAACGGAGGCGTGAGGCGGGAGGAGCACGGGCCGGTCCGGGTCCTCACCTACCCTGTGGGCCGGCTCTTCCCCGAGCTCTTCGCTGCCGCCGACTTCCTCCTCGGCAAGGCGGGCGGGCTCACGGTCGCCGAGGCGCTGGTCGCCGGCAAGCCTTACCTGGTCTACAAGCCAATCCCGGGCCACGAGGAGGCGAACGCCCGCTGGCTCGAGCAAAAGGGGGCCGGGCGCTTCGCCAAGAGCCGCCGCGAGCTCGGGGAACTCCTCGACGCCTGGCTCAAGGACCCGGTGGCGCGCGCCCCCCTCGCCGAGCGCGCCCGGGCCCTCGGCCGACCCGACGCCGCCCTGCTCGCCGCCTCGCGCATCCGGGAGCTGGTGGGGGTGCCGGCTTGAACCCCTGGCTCGCCGGGGGAACCCTCCTCGCCCTCCTGCACGCCGGCCTTCCCTGGCTCTTCCACCAGCGGCTCGGCCTGGCGGTGGCGAGCCGGGTCCGCGCGGGCCACGGCGAGCTCGCCCTCACCTTCGACGACGGCCCCGACCCAAAGACCACTCCGGCGGTGCTCGAGGCCCTCGCCGCCCACCACGTGCGGGCCACCTTCTTCCTCCTCCACAAGCGGGCCAAGGAGCACCCCGAACTGGTCTGGGAGCTCGTCCGCGCCGGGCACGAAGTCGCCCTCCACGGCGGGATCCACCGCCACGCCTGGCTGAAAAACCCCTTCGCCCTTCTCCCCGAGCTCCAAGGGTCCAAGGAAGCGCTCGAGGACCTCGCGGGAGCCCCGGTGCGCCACTACCGGCCCCCCCACGGGGGCTGGACCTGGCCGCTCCTCCTCGCGACGCGGAAGCTGGGCCTCGTGCCCGTCCAGTGGGAGGTCGAGGCCGGGGACTGGGTGCCGGGGGCGACCCCGGAGGCGGTGGCGGCCAAGGTGCGCGCCCGGGTCCGCCCCGGGAGCATCGTGGTGATGCACGACGCCGGCCCCGGCGGAAAGGTGGCGGGGAAGGCGCTTTCCCACCTGCTCCCGGGCCTCCTCGACGCCGGCTACCGGCCGGCGCCCCTCGCCGAGCTCCGGCCGGTGGTGGCCGGGCCCGGCGAGCTCGGCCCCAAGCTCCTCGCCCCCATCGAGGCCGCCTTCGCCCGACTCTACCGGGTCGAGCCCGCCTTCTACGGGGCCCACTCGGTCTTCCGGCTGGCCCCGGCGCCCCTCCCCGTGGACCTCCCCGACCTGCCCCGGGGCACCCCGGGGGCCGAGATCCACATGGACTCCGAGCGGATGCGCCGGGTGGGGGAAGCGGGGAGCCTCGCCGCCTTCCGGGCCGCCCGGGCCTCGATGGCGGACCTCGCCCGGGCGGCGGTGGAAAACCCGCGCTTCACCGAAGCCAAGGTCTTTTTCGGCACCTCGCTCTTTTGGGAGGTGCTCGCCCCCCTCGGCTTCGAAAGCGCGCCCCTGCCCCCGGGGTACGCCCGGCGGGTGGGGCTATGGATGTACCTCCTCCACCGGGCCTACGGGGGCCGCCCGTTAAAGCGGGTCGAGGCCCGGCTCGTCTACCTGACCCGGGACGCCCTCCTCCGACGGTACGGCTAGGCCCGAGCGAAGGAGGGCGATCCCCACCGCCACCCAGAAGACCTCGGCGAGCGAGAGGCTCGGGACCAGGGTGGGGTTATCCACCAGGCCCATCGCCATGAAGCCGAAGAAGATCGCCGCCACCAGGGGCTCCCGGGCCCGCACCACGGCGTAGCCGGCGAGGAGGTAGAGCACCGCCCAGCCGAGGGTGCCGACCACCCCGGTCTCACTGAGGGCGTGGAGCAACACGTTGTGGGCGATGAGCCAGGCGCCGGCGAAGGGCTCGAGCCAGGCCGGGCACCGGAGGCCGAGCCGCTCGGCCCCCACCCAGAGGTGGCAGCCCGCCCGGTAGAGGTGGTCGAGGTAGGGCCCGAGCTGGTAGGGTCCGCTTCCCCCCAGGGGATGGGCGCGGAAGGCCTCGACCGCCCCCTCCCATACCTTGTCCCGTCCGGAGAGGTTCTTGAGGTTCAAAAGCCGGGTGATCGCCCCCACCTTGCGCTCGCTCTCGGCGAGGAAGAGGGCAATCCCGAGCGCCAGCCCGCCGACCCCGAGTGCCCGCAGGAAGCGCACCCCGCCGAAGGCGGCGGCGGCCATCGCCCCCACGAAGAGCGCAAGGAGCGCCCCCCGGCTGCCGGCGAAAAGGAGCACGACGAGGGCGAGCGCCCCGCCGAGGACCCGCACCCCGCGGGGAAGGCTCGGCACCCCCACCGCGAGCAAAAGGCCGAGGGCGGCAGAAAGCCCGAGCGAGACGGTGGTGTAGTAGGGGTGGACGAGCCGGGCCCAGTGGAAGAGCCGATCGCCCACGGTGATCCAGCTTGTAATGAGCGCCACCAGGTAAACCACGAGGTAGCCGTAGAGCAAGGGTCCGAGCCGCTCGGAGCGGCCGAGCCAGACCCCCACCCCGATCAGGCCCAGGATGAAAAGGCCCCGGAGGAGGGCGAGGGGTAGGGAGAGGAGCGGCCGGGGCGAAAAAAGGGCGGCAAGAAGCTCCAGGGCGAGGAAGAGCATGAGCGCGTACCGCGCCTGGGGACGGAGACTCTTCCAAAAGCGCAGGCCGTAAAACCCCGCCAGGTAAAGCGGCGGAAAGACGGGAACGAGCGCGAGGTAGTAGGCTAGCCAGCGGGGCACCGAGGGCATTCTAGCGGTTAGGATTTTCTTCGTGGGAAAGGAGATCGTCGCCGTCGTCCCCTCGCTCCGGGTGGACGCGGTAGGGGCCAAGGGGCTCGGCGTCTCGCGGAGCTACTTCCAAAAGGGCGTCAAGGAGGGAAACGTCCTCCTAAACGGTCGCGTCGCCAAGGCCAAGGACGAGGTCGGAGAGGGGAGCGTGATCGAGGCCCGGGGGCTCGGCCGGGTGGTGGTGAAGGCGATCCTGGGCAAAACCGCCCGGGGCAACTACAAGCTCGTGCTCGAGCGCAGCGCGTAGCGGGCGAAGGCCTCCTCGTCAAAGGCCTCCTCGGGCAGGTCCCGGGCGTATACGTAGCCTTCCCGTATTGGGGGGAAGGGGAAGAAGCCCCCTTCGGCCTTCAGGTGGAAGGCGAGCTCGCTGGGCTCGGTGACCGCGCTCCTAAGCGCGAGGAGGAGCGCGTGGTAGGCGCCGTAGGAGGAAAACGCCTGGCTCCCCACCATCGTCCGCTTGCCCCTCTGGCGGGCGAGCGCGAGCATCTCGAGGCTTTCGGTGAAGCCGCTCCGGGCGGGCTTTACGTTCAGCACGTCGAAGGTGTCGAGGGCGAGCTCGCGCTTTAGGTCGCGGAGGGTGAAGGCGGAGTCGTCGGCGATGAGGGGCAGGATCCCCTTCGCCCGGAGCGCCGCCCGCGCCCGGACCTCCTCGATGGGAACCGGCTCCTCGACGTAGAAAAGCCCGAGCTCCCGCCAGGCCTCGAGGTAGCGGGGGGCTTCCTCGGGGGACAGGGTCTCGTTGGCGTCGGCGTAGAGCCGCGCGTCCGGGAAGCGCTCCCTTAGCGCCTCGAGCCTACGGGTGTCGGCGGCGAGGTCGCGCCCCACCTTGACCTTGAAGACCCGAACGCCCCTGCTGTAGGCGAAGGCGGCGTCGGCGAGCACCGCCTCCTCGTCCCCGAGGCCGAGGATGTAGGCGACCGCGACCCGGTCTTTTTCCGGCGGGAGGAGCTTTTTGAGCGGCACCCCGGCGGCCGCCGCCCGCGCCGACCAGAGCGCGAGGTCGAGGCCGCCCTTGGTGGCGAGGTTTCCGGGAAGCCGGCGGAGCACCTCGGCGATGCCGGCCTCGTCGTCGGCCCGCCGGCCGAGGAGCCCGGGCTTCAGGTAGCGAAGCGCGCCGAGGACGCTCTCCTTGGTCTCGCCGTAGATCGTGGGGCGGATCGCGATCTCCCCCCGGCCGACGGCGCCGTCCTCGAGCTCCACCTCGACCAGCGCGTGCTCGAGCGCGGCCATGCGGCTTGCGCGCCCCCAGGCGAGCTCCCCGGAAAGGGGGATTTTGAAAAAGCGGAGCCTCAGGTCAACGATCCGCACCGGCCCCCTCCAGCCAGGCCCGGGCCTCGGCGACGAGCGCCTCGACGGGCTTTTTCGCGTCCAAGAAAAGCGCCCGGGGGCTTTTCCCGAGCACCCGGCGCACCCCCTCGTAGCCGTAGTTCTTGGCCTCCTCGACGACGATCCGGAGCTTCTTTCGCACCTCCTCCGCCGGGGCCACCCGGAGGGCCTCCTCGAGCACCTCCTCGGGCACCACCCCCCGGGCCAGGGCGAAGAGGTCCTCCCCGCCCGCCTCGGTCCGGTCGAAGGCGTCGCCCCGGGTGAGGAGGCGGAGGAGGCGGGTGCCGTGGTCGAGCTCGAGCACCAAAAACCGCGCCCGGGGCAGGTGGGATAGGGCATAAGCGAGCTCCCCCTCGCCCCTGAGCCCGTCAAAGAGCCAAAGCGGCCGGGGAGGCGCGTACCCCCGGGCCAGGAGCTCGGCGATCCCCCCGGGGTGACGCGCCCGCCAGGCGGCCACCCGGCGGAACCGCTCCACCCGGTCGGCGACCGGCTCGCCGAGCACGTAGCGGTCGGTGAGCGCGCGCCGGTTCGGCAGCGTGGGGAGCGCGAGCGCCCGGGCGAGCGTGGTCTTCCCCGCCCCGGTGAGCCCCACGAGCACCACCAGGTCCTGCTCGACCAGGGGGCGGTACCCGTCCCGGGGTTCGAGCGCGAAGGCTTCCTCCGGCATCGCGCCTTAGCATAGAGGCGTGAACCCCGCGCTGGCCACCTTGTGGGCGGTGCTGATCGCCGCCGCGTTCGGCCTCGCCTGGCTTTACAACCGCCTGGTGGCGGCCAAGAACGCGGTGCGCGAGGCCTGGGCCGGGGTCGAGACCCAGCTCAAGCGCCGCCACGACCTGATCCCCCGCCTGGTGGAGGCGACCCGGGCCTACGCCGACTTCGAGCGCACGCTGCTCGAGCGGGTCGCCGCCCTCCGCTCGGGCTTCGACCCCGAGGGCGAGGAGGCGCTCTCCGAGGAGCTCGCCCGGCTTCTCGCCGTGGTCGAGGCCTACCCCGAGCTGAAAGCGAGCGAGAACTTCCTCGCGCTCCAGCGCTCCCTCGCCGAGGTCGAGGACGACCTCGCCCTCGCCCGCCGCTACTACAACGGCGCCGTCCGGGTCTACAACACCCTGCTCGAGTCCTTCCCGGCAAACCTCGTCGCCCGCGCCTTTGGCTTCGCCCCCGCCCGCTACTTCGAGGTGGCCACCGCCAAGGAGCGGCTCCGGCCGGAGGTACGGCTTTGAGACGGCTCTTCCCGCTTTTCCTGCTCCTCGTCCCCGCCCTGGCAGCGGAGGTCGTCCACCTATTCGCCGCCGAACTCCGCCTAGACGCAAGCGGCGTGTTCACCGTGCGCGAGCGCATCGAGGTCACCGCCGCGCACGAAAGGATCCGCCACGGCATCTACCGGGACCTTCTGCTCGCCCCCGCCGACCCGTTCCAAAGGGGCCGGATCCGGGTACGGATCCTCGGCGCCTTCCGCAACGGCCGTCCCGAGCCCTACCGCATCGAGCGGAGCTTCCGCTCGCTTAGGGTCTACCTCGGCGACCCCGCCCGCTACGTACCCCGGGGCCGGCACGTCTACGAGCTCCGCTACCGCGTGGAGGGGGCGATCCGGCCGGGCCCCGAGCTCCTTTGGAACGTAACCGGAAACGACTGGGCCTTCCCCATCGAGCGCGCGGAGGTCGCCCTCCAAAGCGCCGTCGCCCCCACACGGCTCGCCGCCTACGTCGGCGCCTACGGCAGCCGCACCGAGGTACCGGTGCGCGAGGAGGGCGGGGCCTACCGCGCCCGGGCCCGAGAGCTTCCCCCGGGAAGCGGCCTCACGCTTTTTGCCCGCTTTCCCCCGGGGAGCCTCCCCGCCTCCACCGGCGAGGAGGTCGAGGGGACCCTCCTCCTCGCCCTCGCCGGCTTGCTTTTCGTTTTTTACCTTTTAGCCTGGCGCCGGCTCGGCAAAGACCCCGAGGGGCCCACGATCATCCCCCGCTTCCGCCCGCCCGAGGGGGTGAGCGCCCCCCTCGCGCGCCTTTTGGTAACGAGGAGGAAGGACGACCGCGCCTTCCTCGCCGGGGTCCTCGAGCTCGCCCGCCGGGGCCACCTCACCCTGGCAAGGGCCCCTAGCGGCTACCGGCTCGAGCGGAAGAACCCCGAGACGAGCGCGCTTCCCTTGGAACTTCGCTCCCTCTTCGGCGCCCTCTTCAAAAACCGGGCGGCGGTCTCGCTCGCGCGGGAAGACGCCCCCGTGCTCTCCGCCGCCCGGGCCGCCCTCTTCGACGCCCTAACCCTTCGCGAGCACGCCTACCTGCGGAAAAACGGTGCCCCCTTCTGGACCGGGACCCTGTTCACCGCGCTGCTCCTCGGCCTCCTCGCCTACCTCGCCGGAGCAGGGTCCTTTGGCTTTGCCGCTTTCGCGGCCCTCCTTGGCGTCTTCGTCGCGGTCTTCGGCCAGGGTCTCCTCCTCCGCGCGGCGCTCGCCTGGGAGGCCTACCGCCGGGTGCCAGGGCTTGCGCCCCTTCCCCGGCTCTTCGCCGCCCTCTTCTACCTCGCCCTCTTCCTCGCGCTGCCGCTTCCCGCGGCGCTCGCCGCCTTCCTATTGGTGGGGACGAAGAGCGCGCTCGCGGTCTACGCCCTTTTGCTCACCAACGCCCTTTTTGGCTACCTCCTCCCCGCCTACACCGAAAAGGGCGTCGCCCTCCGGGGACACCTGCTCGGCCTCGCCCGCTACCTGGCGGTCACCGATGAGGCCGAGCTCAGGCGGATCGGCGCCCCGGAGGACACCCCCGCCCACCTCGAGGCCCTCTTTCCCTACGCGGTGGCGCTTGGGCTCGAGGCCCCCCTCGCCCGCCGCCTCACCCGCGCGCTCGCCCGCGCGAGGGAGCAGGAGGCTGTCTCTTATACACATCT
>WFXV01000087.1 GCA_015490435.1 Thermaceae bacterium | reverse complement strand
GAGGCGGCCCGGGAGATCGGCTACCCGGTGATCTTGAAGGCCTCGGCCGGGGGCGGCGGCCGGGGGATGCGGGTGGTGCACACCGAGGAGGAGCTCGAGCGCGTGGTGTTGCAGGCCCAGGAGGAGGCCCGAGCGGCCTTTGGCAACCCCGCCGTTTACATCGAGAAGTACATCGAGGAACCGAAACACGTCGAGGTCCAGGTCATCGGGGACGGGAAGCGGGTCCTCCACCTCTATGAGCGCGACTGCTCGATCCAGCGCCGGCACCAAAAGCTCCTCGAGGAGGCCCCCTCGCTTTTGCCCGATGAGGTGCGAAAGGGGCTTTTGGAAAGCGCGGTGCGGCTAGCTGAGCACGTGGGCTACGTCTCGGCGGGGACGCTCGAGTTCTTGGTGGACCGCGAGGGGAACTACTACTTCATCGAGATGAACACCCGCATCCAGGTGGAGCACCCGGTGACCGAGATGGTGACCGGGCTCGACCTGATCCGGATGCAGTTTGCGATCGCGAGCGGGGAGCCCCTAAAGCTCAAGCAAGAGGAGATCGAGCTTAAAGGGCACGCGATCGAGGTCCGGATCAACGCCGAGGACCCGGAGAAGAACTTCCGGCCCTCGATCGGGCAGATCGAGACCCTGCACTGGCCCGGCGGCCCCGGCGTGCGGGTGGACAGCCACCTCTACGCTGGCTACAAGGTGCCGCCCTACTACGACTCCCTGCTCGGCAAGCTGATCGTCTGGGACACCGACCGCCCCCGGGCGATCCAGCGGATGCGGCGGGCGCTTTTTGAGACCGCGCTCGAGGGTCCGGGGCTCAAGACCACCATTCCCTTCCACAAGAAGGTGCTGGATAACGCCTTCTTCCGGCGGGGCGCGGTGTACACCAACTTCGTCGCCCGCCGCATGGGCGGCGATTAGGAGGCGCGATGGTCGAGTACGAACTTTCCGAGTCGGCCCTCTTGCAGCTCCTCGCCTACGCCCTCGAGGGGGTCGAGGGGGTCCGGCTCGCCGGGCCCCGCAAAGTGGGGGAGGTGCTCGCCGGCCGGCGGCGGGCGGCCCGGGTGGTGCGGGACGAGGACGGCGTGCGGGTCGAGCTCGGGCTGGTGGCCAGCTACGGCAAGCCCCTTCCCGAGCTCGGCCGGGAGGTGCAGCGGGCGGTGAGCGAGGCCTTCCGCGCCACCGCCGGGCTCAAGGTCAAGCGCGTGGACGTGGTCTTCCTGGAGGTGGAGCCGGCCGATGCGCCGTAGAGCCCGGGAAATCGCGTTCAAGGCGCTTTTCGAGCACCTGGTGGGCGGGGTTCCGCTGGAGGAGGCCTGGCGGCACGCGGTGGAGCTCGAGCCCGACCCTCCCGACGAGGAGACCCTCGCCTTCGCCCGCCGGCTGGTGGAGGGCTACCTCGCGCGCCGGGAGGAGGTGGACCGGGTGCTCGAGGAGACGATCGAGGGCTGGAGCTTCGAGCAGATGAACCAGACCGACCTCACCGTGCTCCGCCTCGCCACCTTCGAGGCGCTCTTCGAGCCCACGCCGTTTGCGCCCCTGATCGAGGTGGCGGTGAAGATCGCCAAGCGCTACGGGGGCGAGGACTCGGGGCGGTTCGTGAACGGCGTGCTCTCCCGGCTGGTGCGCCGGATCGAGGCCGGCGAGCTCGCCGCCGCGCCCCGGGAGGGCTAGCGTGCCGGCCCGGCTGCTTTTTGGCAAGCCGGTGGCCGAGGCGGTCTACGCCGAGCTCCGCGCCGAGCTCGCGCGGCTTTCCTTTGCCCCCTCGCTGCACGTGATCCGGGTGGGGGAGGACCCGGCCTCGGTGGCCTACGTGCGCTTGAAGGCGAAAAAGGCGCGGGCGCTCGGGATCCAAAGCCAGGTGCACGCCCTGCCCGAGGAGACCGAAGAGGCCGAGCTTTTTGCCCTGCTCGACCGCTTGAACGAAGACCCCGAGGTGGACGGGATCCTGGTCCAGCTTCCCCTGCCTGCGGGGATCCGGAGTGAGCGGGTGCTCGAGCGCATCGACCCGGCCAAGGACGTGGACGGCTTTCATCCCCTGAACGTGGGCCGGCTCTGGTCGCAGGGCCCGGGGGTCGGGCTCGATCCCTGCACCCCCGCCGGGATCATGCGCCTTCTCAACCACTACGGCATCGAGGTGCAGGGCAGGCGGGCGGTGGTGGTGGGCCGGAGCAACATCGTGGGAAAGCCCATGACCGCTATGCTGCTCTTTGCCGACGCCACCGTGAGCGTGGCCCACTCCCGCACCCGGGACCTCCCCGGGCTCACCCGGGAGGCCGAGGTCCTGGTCTCGGCGGTGGGCCGGCCGGGGTACCTTAAACCCGAGATGGTCCGCCTCGGGGCGGTGGTGGTGGACGTTGGCATCACCCGCGTCGGGGATCGGCTCGTGGGCGACGCCGACCCTGCGGTGGCCGAGGTGGCGGGGGCGCTCACCCCCGTTCCCGGCGGGGTGGGGCCGATGACCGTGGCCATGCTGATGGCGAACACCGTGCGGGCGGCGAAGCGGAGGAGGGGGGCGTGAAGCTGCCGAGCGGGCTCGCCGAGAAGTGGGACACCGGCCTGGTGCAAAACCAGGTCTTCTGGACCGCGGTGGCGGCGAACGTGGTCGCCCAGGCGGTGAAGATCCTGATCGACTACGCCCTCTACCGCCGCTGGGACCTAAAGCGCCTCTTGGACACCGGCGGGATGCCCTCGACCCACTCGGCCACGGTGAGCGCGCTCGCGGTCTCCGTGGCCTTCGCCGAGGGCTGGGATAGCCCCTTGTTCGCCGTCGCCGCGATCTTCGCCCTGGTGGTGATGTACGACGCCACCGGGATCCGCCGCCACGCGGGCCAGCAGGCGGAGCTCTTGAACCAGCTGGTGCGGGAGCTCCAGGACGTGTTGCAAAAGGGGCTGGCCCCGGGCCCCTTAAAGGAGCTCCTCGGGCACAGCTACCTCGAGGTCCTGGTCGGGGCGTTGCTCGGCGCCTTCGTGGCCTGGGCGAGCTTCCGGTTCTTCTAGGACGGGTGTCCCCGGCCGCGGGGTAATATTTGACTGAGTATAGGAACTCTGGGGGTGGCCATGCTCACGCCGGTTGAGAAACTCCTCTTCATCGTCGCCGCCGCCTTGAGCTTCTACTTCGGCGGCCTGGGCTTTTACCGCATCTACCTCGCCTGGCGCCGGGGGAAGCCCGAGGATCGCTTCGACCGCCTTCCCGAGCGGGTGGGGCGGGCGCTCTGGCTGGTGCTCACCCAGCAGACCGTCTTCAAGCGCCGGCCGGTGGCGTCGTTCTTCCACGCGCTGGTCTTCTACGGCTTCGTCTACTACATGCTGGTCAACCTGGTGGACGTGCTCGAGGGCTTTCTCCCGCTCGAGACCCGGGGCGGGTTCTGGAACGCCCACAACCTCCTCGCCGACCTCTTTACCGCCTCGGTACTCGTCGGCATCGTGGCGCTGATGATCCGGCGCTACCTGGTCCGCCCCGCCGAGCTCTTCGTCGGGCCCCACGTCCCCCTGCACGAGAAGGCCCGGGCCGGGATCCAGCGGGATTCGGCGATAGTCGGCGCCTTCATCTTCTTCCACGTCTCCTCCCGACTCCTCTCCAAGGCCGCCCAGCTCGCCCACACCGAGCCCGACCCCTTCCAGCCGGTGGCGAGCGCCGCGAGCACGCTTTTCGCGGGCCTTTCCCCCGCGGGGCAGGTCCTCTTCGAGCACCTCTTCTGGTGGGGCGCGCTTGGCTCGATCCTCGCCTTCATCCCTTACTTCCCGCGCTCCAAGCACATCCACCTGATGATCTCCGGGGTCAAGCTGGCCTTCCAGAAGGAGGTGCCCGGGGCGCTCCAGCCCATCGACTTCGAGGACGAGTCGGCCGAGGTCTTCGGGGTGAAAAAGCTCGAGGACTTCACCTGGCCGCGGCTCGTGGACCCCTACGCCTGCATCATGTGCAATCGCTGCCAGGAGGTCTGCCCCGCCTACACCACCGGCAAGCCCCTTTCCCCTTCGGCCTTGATCATCAGCGAGCGCTACGAGCTGAACGACATCCTCCCCGAGTTCGCCGCCGGGAAGGAGAGCCCGAGGCCGCTCCTTGAGTTCGCCATCAACGAGGAGGCGCTCTGGTCCTGCACCACCTGTATGGCCTGCGTCGAGGTCTGCCCGGTGGGCAACGAGCCCATGCTCCACATCACCGACCTGCGCCGGGAGCGGGTTTTGATGGAAGGGGAGTTCCCCTCCGAGCTGCAAAACGCCTTCCGGGGGATGGAGCGCTCGGGGAACCCCTGGGGCCTCGCGGCGGAAAAGCGCATGGACTGGGCCGAGGGGCTGCCCTTCAAGGTGCCCACCACCGCCGAGGTCCCGAATCCTGACGTGCTCTACTGGGTGGGCTGCGCCGCCAGCTACGACCCCCGGGCCCAAAAGATCGCCCGGGCGATGGCGACCATCCTGGACGCGGCCGGGGTCCGCTGGGCGGTGCTCGGTAAGGAGGAAAAGTGCAGCGGCGACTCGGCCCGGCGCGCCGGGAACGAGTACCTCTTCTTCCAGCTCGCCACCGAGAACGTCGAGAAGCTGAACGCAGCGAATCCCAAGGTGATCGTCACCACCTGCCCGCACTGCTACCACACGATCAAGAACGAGTACCCCCAGTTCGGGGGCAACTACGTGGTCAAGCACCACACCGAGTTCATCCAGGAGCTCGTTGAGGAAGGGAAACTGCCGGTCTTCCCGGTGCTCGAGGGCGAGGCCACCTACCACGACCCCTGCTACCTCGGCCGGCATAACGGCGTTTACGAGCCGCCCCGCAACCTGGTGGCCGAGGTGGGCTTCACCCTGGCCGAGCCCGAGCGCACCCGGGAGGGGAGCTTCTGCTGCGGCGCCGGCGGCGCGCAGTTTTGGAAGGAGGAGAGCCCCGGCAAGATGCGGATCTCGGAAAACCGCTACCGGGAGCTCAAGGGCACCGGCGCCAGCCTGATCGCCACCGCCTGCCCCTTCTGCATGCGCATGTTCGAGGACGAGGCGGCCCAGGACGGCGAGGGCGCCCCCCAGGTCCGGGACCTCGCCGAGCTGGTCGCCGAGGCGCTGGAGGAGGAAAGGCGCCGCATCGGCTCGCTCAAGACCTGATACCGGGGTAGGGTAAAAGGCCCCCTTTATCCGAGTGCTTTAGTCGGATATAATGCGGGCCATGAGCGAGGAGACCAAGGACCCCGAGGCCGCCGCCGAGGCGAAAAACGGAGCCGAGCAGCTCCCCAAGGTCGAGGACATCCTCGAGGCCCTCAAGGTGGTCAAGGACCCCGAGATCCCGGTGAACGTAGTGGACCTCGGCCTGATCTACAACGTCCACGTGAACCCTAATGGGGTGGTGGACATCGAGATGACCCTGACCGCGATTGGCTGTCCGGTCCAGGACATGATCAAGGCCGACGCCGAGCTCGCGGTGCTCAAAGTGCCCGGCGTCAAGGGCGTAAACATCGACTTCGTTTGGAGCCCGCCCTGGACCCCGGCGCGGATGACCGAGGAGGGCAAGAAGCAGCTCCGCATGCTGGGGTTCAACGTCTAAAGCTCGACCAGAGCCCCTACCGCCCCCGGTGCCGTGGATTCTTCCGCGAGGGCCAGCACGGTGCCGGGGGCGGCGACGTTGCTCAGGCCCTCGAAGTGGGTCTCGTAGAGGTCGCCGACGAGCATGGGGTTGAGCCCGTAGCGCAGGTGCTCCCGCCC
>WFXV01000086.1 GCA_015490435.1 Thermaceae bacterium | reverse complement strand
CGTCGGCGCCTGGTTTTTCTACGGGCTCACCGCCCCCACCGGGCGGGTCGCGGTGGTGCGCATCCCCGAGGGGGCGGGGGCGGCGGCGATCGGGGAGCTGCTCGAGCACGAGGGAATCGTCCGCTCGGGGCGGGTCTTCGCCCTCCTCGCCCGGTTGACCGGGGCGGAGAAGAAGCTCAAAAGCGGGGTCTTCCGCCTCGAGGGGCGGGGCACGCTCGCGGTGCTAAAGGAGCTCGAGGCCCCCCGCCCCCTCACCGTGCGCCTCACCTTTCCCGAGGGCTGGCGGGCGGTGGACTACGCCCGGCGCCTTCGCGAGGCGGGTTTCGACGGCGAGGGATTCCTGGCCCTGGCCCAGCACCCCCCGCCCGACCTCAAACCCCCCTACGACGAGGGGCCCACGCTCGAGGGCTACCTCTTCCCCGACACCTACGAGATCCCCCTGGGCACCGAGCCGGAGGCGATCGTCCGGCTGATGCTCGGGCGTTTTGCCCGGGAGCTCACCCCCGAGCGGGAGGCCCGGCTCAGCGTGCTCGGACTCACCGTGCACGCCTGGGTGACGCTCGCCTCGATCGTGCAGGCCGAGGCCGGCAGCGAGGAGGAGATGCCCTGGATCGCCGGCGTCTTCTTGAACCGCCTCGAGATCGGGATGCCCCTGCAGTCCGACCCCACCGTCGCCTACGCCCTCGGTAAGGATCTCCCCGAGCTCGACCGCTACGCCGGCGACTTCCAGACCGACTCCCCCTACAACACCTACCGCTACCCCGGCCTGCCCCCGGGCCCGATCAACAACCCGGGCGCGGCGGCGCTCGCCTCGGTGCTGAACGCCCGGCGGCTTTCGCCGAACAAAAAGCCCTACCTCTACTTCTTCCACGCCCGGGGCAAGCTCTACCTGAACGAGACCTTCGCCGGGCACCTCAGGGACCTGAACCGCTACCGCTACGGTCGATGAAGAGCAGGGGCTGGCCGAAGGGGTCGGCGTAGGCGGCGAGCCGCCCCCACTCGGTGCTGCGGGTCCAGGCGGGCGAAAACCCCTTCGCTTCGAGCTCCCGCACCCAGCGGACCGCGTCTGCCACCTCGAAGACCGCCACCCCCCGGCGCTCGTCCCCGGCACCGAAGGTGAGGAGCACGCCGAGCCCCTCCGCGCTCCGAAGCTCGGCCCAGTCCGAGGCGGGGTCGAAAAAGGCGAGGGAGAGCCCCCTTTGCTCCTGGTACCAGGCCACCGAGTCCGCGAGGTCCACCACCGCGTAGAGCACCCCGAGCAGCCGGGGGCCGCCGCCGGGGCGGGGTTTTGGCGGCGCGTCGGTGCGGTGGAGGTTGCCCTCGAGGTCGTAAAAGACCCCGGGCGGGCCCTCCCAGACCAGCACCGCGCCCGGGGGCTCGGGGCTTTCCACGTAAAAGAGGGCGTTCCCCTCGGGGTCGAAGAAGGCCCTTCGGTGCTCGACGAGGCCGATAGCCTCGAGGAAGCGCCGCGCCTCCCCGGGATTTCCCACCATGCGCACCGCCCGCGGCACCACGCCGCCATTATCCGGTTTTTTGAACGGTTCTAAAAGGGGGGCGGGGTAAACTGAACGTAGAAGCAAAGGAGGCGGGCATGGAGCGAAACGACGCCGCGGTCTTTACCTTTCACGGCGAGCCCAGTTCCGGGCTCGTGCCCTTCGCCGAAGGGTTGAAGCGGGTCTTTCTGGAGCACGGCTACCGGTTCGAGGAGCACCCGGAGGCGCCCCGGCTGGTCCTCAACTTCATCACCCCGGAAAAACCCAAGCCCTACCGAAGACGGGCCAAGGCCACCTTCGTGGTAAGCCTAATGGAGCTCCCCGAGATGCCCGAGGACCCAATCAAGGCCCTCTATCCCTACCTGGTCCGGGCGCTTTCCAACATGATGATCGCCTACACGCCCGGAGAGGGCGCCCACTTCCTCACCCTCGAGCTCGGCCACTACATGGAGCCCGAGGGCGAGAACTTCTTCGAGCGGGTCTACGCCCGCATCAACCCCATCGCCTGCAGCGTCCTGGTGATCGACAACATCTTCGAGCCTACCCTCGAGCCCGAGCTCTGGAACGGCGACGACAAGACCGAGGCCCTCTACCGCGCGGGCAAGAAGCTCGCCGAGTGGGACCTGCTCCCCGCGCCCTTCCCGATCGAGACCATCCTGCCGCCGGAAGACCTCCGCCACGTAAAAAGGCTCTATGGCATCGGCGGGCTCTCCTACGGCAACCTCTCCGCCCGCAAGGATGAAAAGCGCTTTTGGATGAGCGCCTCGGGGGTGGACAAGTCGAACCTCAAGGAGATCGGCCGCGACATCCTGATGGTCAAGGACTACGACCCCGAGAAGAACGCGATGATCCTCCAGGTGCCCCCGAACATCGTCCCCAAGCGGGTGAGCGTGGACGCGATCGAGCACTGGATGATCTACCGCGAGCACCCCGAGGTGGGGGCGATCATTCACGTCCACGCCTGGATGGAGGGGGTGCCCTCGACCCAGTTCAATTACCCCTGCGGCACCTACCAGCTGGCGGCAGCGGTGGCCGAGAAGGTGCGCGAGGCGCCGGACCCGGCCCGGGCCGTGGTGGGGCTCAAAAACCACGGCCTCACCATCACCGGCCGCTCCATCGACGACATCCTCGAGCGCATCGAGGGCAAGCTGATCCCGCAGGTGCCGATGAGCTGACGAAAGGAGGTGGGGGATGGGGGGTAGGAGGTAGGAAACCAAAGCCTACCTCCCACCTCCTACCTCCTACACCCGGCTTATGAAAGCCCTCCTCTACTCCCCTTCAATCCCCCGCTACCTGCTGGCGCGGGCGCTTTCGAAGCGGTTTCCCGTCTCGGCGCTGCCCTTGAGGCTCGTGGACCTCCCCCTGCCAGAGGAGGGGGACGGCTTCGTGCGCGTGCGGGTGCGGCTATCGGGCGTTTGCGGCTCGGACCTCGCGCTCCTTTTTGGCAAGAACTCCCCCCGGCTCTCGCCGTTTTTCTCCTTCCCCGCGGTGCTCGGCCACGAGATCTTGGGGGAGTACGGGGGGACGCGGGTGGCGGTGAACCCGCTCCTCGCTTGCGCCGAGCGGGGGCTCGAGCCCTGCACCGCTTGCCAAAGGGGCGAGGAGGGGCTTTGCCAGAACGTCGCCGAGGGGGCGCTCGCCCCGGGGATGCTCGGCTCCCACAAGGAGCTCCCCGGGGGGTGGGGGGAGTACGTGCTCGCGCGGCCCGAGCGCCTCGTCGAGGTGCCCGCTGCGGTGCCCGACGCCCGAGCGGTGCTCGCCGAGCCGCTCGCGGTGGTTCTCCGGGGGATCCGGCGGGCCTTCCCCGAGCGCTTTCCCGAGGCCCTCCTGGTCATCGGGGCGGGGACGATCGGGTTGCTCGCGGTGCGGCTCCTCCGGGAGCTCGGCTTTTCTGGCCGGCTCGACGTAATCGCCCGCCATCCCCTCCAGGCCGAGCTCGCCCGCGACCTCGGGGCGAGCGCGATCTTCCCCTCGACCGAGGCGGCGCTCGAGGCCTTCGGCGCCCGGCGCTACCGGCCCCTCCTCGGGGCCCCGGTCTTTCGCGGCGGCTACCCGGCGGTGATCGAGGCCGCGGGGAGCGCGAAGAGCCTCGACGAAGCCGCCTGGGGGGCCTGGGAGGGCGGGGTGGTCCTGTTGCTCGGCGCCGCCGGGGAGGTGCACCACGACTTCTCCCCCCACTGGTTCTCCGAGCTCACCTGGGTGGGGAGCTATACCTATAGCGCCCAAGACTTCGCCGACGCGGTGGCGCTTTTGCCCGCGCTTTCTGGGCTCGAGCGCCTGGTCGGGGGCACCTACCCCCTTTCCGCCTGGCCGGCGGCGATCCGGACGGCCGTGCGGCGGCGGGCGGTCAAGGTGGTCTTCGCCCCCGCCGAGGAAGCGGTGCCGGTGGGGCGTCCGGCGCCGGTACCCGCCTAAAAGGGTGAGGGGGCCGGGCGAGCCCGGCCCCCTTCGGGAGGCGCGGCCTTAGGCGGTGGCGAGCGCCGGTTCCTGGCGCTTACGCTCCCAGAGCTGCCAGAGGAAGACCAGGGCGAAGATGCCGAGGCCCAAGAGGTCGTAGCTGAGCCGGGAGGTGAGCAGCAGGTAGCCCGCCACCATCATCGCGATGCGGGCCGCCCAGCCCAACACGCCCCGCATCCGGGTGAGGAAGTAGCCCTGGTTGCCGATCACGAAGGCGGTCATGCCGATCAGGCCGGTGAGCACCACCCAGACGCCTTCGAGCGGGCTCCTGAGCTCGAGCAGGAGGAGCTGCGGGTAGAAGATGAAGACGTAGGGCAAGAGCGCCGTGCGCATGTCGTAGGCGAAGCCCTGGAAGCCGGTCTTCACCGGGTCGCCGCGGGCGATGGCGGCGGCGGCGTAGGCGGCGAGGCCCACCGGCGGGGTGTCGTCGGCCAGGATGCCGAAGTAGAAGACGAAGAGGTGGATGGCGACGAGGGGCACGTCGAGGTTGTGGATCTCGGCCATGTGCATGAGCACCGGGGCCACCAGCGAGGCCATGACGATGTAGTTCGCGGTGGTGGGAAGCCCGAGGCCGAGGAGCAGCGAGGCCAGCATGGTGATGAAGAGCGCCACCAGCAGGTTGCCGCCGGAGAGCGCCTCGACGATCTGGGTGAGGCCGTAGCCGACGTTGGTGATCGCCACCATGCCGACGATGATGCCGGCGGCGGCGGTGGCCACCGCGATCGTGCTCATGTTGCGGCCGGCGGCCTCAAAGGCGGCGAGCACGTCCACCACGAAGTCGCGGAGGGTGTCCTTGAGGTTGGTCCCGAGGGCCCGGCCGAAGAGGGCAACCATTACGATGCCCACGAGGAGCACGAAGAGGGAGGAGTACATCACGTCGAGGTGGGTGAAGTCGATGAAGACGCCCTTGCTGAGCTCGAGCTCTTTCCCCTGAAGCCCCGGCACCCCGAAGAGGTAGAGCAGCACCGCCACGAAGAAGGTGATGATCGAGGCGATGAGGAGCCGGATCTTGTCCCTTAGCGCGAACTGGAAGAACATCAGCGTCATCAGTAGGAACATCGCGTTGAGCGCCGAGCGGGACGGGGTGTGCTCGAGCCCCACGAGCTCGTAGAGCAGCCAGGCGATGGGCATCAGGTAGTGGAGACCGGAGAGCAGCACCTCCCGGAAGTTCGGGAGCTCGCTCCGGGGAAGCCCTTTGAGCCCGAGCTTCAAGGCCTCGAGGTGCACCACCAGGAAGAGGCCAAAGTAGGTGAGGATCGCGGGCACGAAGGCGTAGACGATCAACTTGGAGTAGGGGATTTGCAGGAAGTCGGCCATGATGAAGGCGGCGGCGCCCATCACCGGCGGCATCAGCTGGCCGTTCACCGAGGAGGCGACCTCGGTGGCGCCGGCCTTCTCCGGCGGGTAGCCCACCCGCTTCATCAGCGGGATGGTGAAGGTACCGGTGGTCACCACATTGGCGATCGAGGAGCCGGAGATGATGCCGGTGAGCATGCTGGCGATCACCGCCGCCTTGGCCGGCCCGCCGCGGAAGTGCCCGAGCCCGGCGTAGGCCAGGTCGACGAGGTACTTACCGGCGCCGGCCTTGTCGAGCAGGGTGCCAAAGAGCACGAAGAGGTAGACGAAGGTGGCGGAAACGCCGAGGGGCACGCCCCAGAAGCCCTGGTCGGTGAGGTAGAGCTGCTGGGTGATGTTGTCCCAGGTGGCGCCGTTGTGGAGGTAGAGGACGTCGGGGAGCTCGAACTTGAAGACGCCGGCGGGCCCGGTCATGGCGTAGACGATCATCAACCAGGCGATGATCATCAGCGCGGGACCCACCACGCGGAGGCCGGCGATGGTGAGCACGAAGAGCGTCAGGGTACCGAGGACGATGTCGCGCAGGGTGGGCACGCCGCCCTGGATGACGATGATCTGCTCCAGGAAGATGGGGATCGCCAGCGTCCCCGCGAGCCCCGCGGCCAGGATCGCCCAGTCGTACCAGGGGATTCTCTCCACCGGACCCTTGGGCGGCGTCTTCCGGGTGATCCAGAACCCGGCCACCACCATCGCCGCCATGATGACGATAAGGTTCCAGCTAACTTCATAGGCCCCGACGGTGAAGGTCCCCAGGTTGAAGACCCGCGGGCTCAGGTAATAGAGCGCGTAGCCCAAACCGATGAGGAAGAGCCAGATATCCCGCCGGGCGTTCTTCGAGGGGTAGGCGAGGAAGCTGATCGCGAAGGCGAAGGCGAGGTGCACCGCCCGGAGGACCAGGGGGTCGATCTTCCCCAGCCAGCTGGCAAAGAGCTGGAAGGCCGACCAGGAGACGGCGATCAGGAAGATGAGGAGCTTTTGCCAGTTGGCCGGGTTGCGCCCCCCGTACTCGGTCTCGATCATTAACTGCTCGGCGTCGATGTCGGGTACACGGGTGTCGTCTTTCTGGGGCTTTTCGGCCACGGCTGCCTCCCTTCGTTGCAAGTTTAAAAGAAGAACCCGGCCGGGTGGGCCGGGTTCTTCGCCTTCATGGATTCGCGCGGAGCGTTACTTGACCGGCTTGGCGATGTCGGGGATCTCGATGCCGAGCTCCTCGTAGAGCTTGGCCGCGCCCTCGTGGATGGGGATGGTCATGCCGTCGAGGGCCTTCTTGACGTCGAAGAAGGTGCCGAGCGCGGGGTGGATCTTCTTGAACTCGTCCACCTTGTCCACGAAGAGGAGCTTGGCGATCTTGTAGACCACGTCGGCGGGGATGTCCTTGTGGATGATGAAGGTGGCCTTCACGCCGATGGTGGGCACGGAAACGGTCTGGCCCTCGTAGGTGTTCGGCGGAATGATGACCTGGGTGTAGTAGGGGAACTTGCTGATCAGCTTCTGGATGATGTCGAGCGGGAGCGGCACGAAGTAGGCCTTGGCGATGGTGGTGGCGTTCTGCATCGCCGCCGAGCCCGCGCCCACGGTGTAGAAGAGGGCGTCGATCTTGCCGTCCTGCAGGAGCTCGACCGCCTGGCCGACCTTACCGTGCACCGCCTGGGCCAGGTCGTCGAAGCTCATGCCCGCCGCGGCGAAGATCTGCTTGGTGGTGGCCTCCACGCCGGAGCCGATGTCACCGACGTAGACCTTCTTGCCCTTCATGTCGTAGATGGTCTTGATGCCCGAGCCGGGGCGGGCGAGGATGTGCATGAACTCGGGGTAGAGGGCGGCGATGCCGCGGATGGACTTGATGGGCTTGTCCTTGAAGGTCTCGGTAAGCCCGTTGTAGGCGAAGTAGATCACGTCGTTCTGGGCCAGAGCGGCCTGGAGCTGGCCCTGGTCGATGGCCTTGACGTTGTACTTCGAGCCACCGGTCGAGCGGGCGTTGGCGCGGATGCCCTCCTTCGCCAGGTAGGTGTTGATCATCTTGGCGATGCCGCTCGAGACCGGGTAGTACACGCCGGTCACCGAACCGGAGCCGATGGTCAGGAAGACCTTAGCGGCCAGACCGGTGCCGCTAAGGGCAAGGGCCAAGACCGCCGCAAGGAACAGCTTGCCTTTCTTCATATGCTTCACCTCCCGAAAAGCGTTCGTTCCAAGAGGTACGATACCCTTCGGATAGCGGCGATGTCAAGCGAAAAACGCGGGCGGGCTGCATTTTTCTGCATCGGGGCTTCTTAAGGCCGGGTTGTCCGGGATTCGGCAAAGGCGTATACTAGGTATCGCTAGCTCCCGTAAGGGGGTGGGTGCTTACCCACCCCCTTTTAGGTGAAGGGCGATGACCAAGGACGAGGAACTCCGGCAACTGGTGGAAGAGGTGCTCGAGCCGCTTGGCTTCGAGGTCCTCGAGGTCCGGCTTCAGGGGGCCGGGAAGAACCGGGTGCTCCGGGTCCGGCTCGAGAACGCCGACGAGACCCCGATCACGCTAAGGGAGCTCGAGCAGGCGAGCCGGGTGCTTTCCCTCGAGCTCGACCGCGCCGACCCGATCCCCGGCGCCTACCGGCTCGAGGTCGAGTCCCCCGGGCCCGACCGACCGCTCATCACCCGCCGCCACTTCGAGCGCTTCCAGGGGCTAAAGGCCCGGGTGCGCACCGGGGAGCGGCGGTTCACCGGGCGGATCGAGTCGGTGGGCGAGCGCACGGTGACCTTCCGCCTGCCCTCGGGGGAGGCGGAGGAGCTCGAGCTCGGCAGCTTCGAGGCCAACCTCGCCGAGTGGCCGGAGAAACCCAGGTAAGGACGAGGGTGAGAGGATGAACAAGGAGTTCGTGGACGCACTGGAGACGGTGGCGCTCGAGCGCGGGGTCAGCGTGGACGAGCTGATCGCCGCCTTCGAGGAGGCGTTGGCCAAGGCCTACCTGCGCCAGAAGGGCTACCGCCAGAAGGACATCGAGGAGGGCAAGGGCCCGCTGGTCGAGGTCCACCTCGACCCCCGCACCGGGGTCATCGAGGTGCTCGAGATCAAGAAGGTGGTCGAGCAGGTCGAAAACCCCGAGCGGGAGATCAGCCTCGAGGAGGCCCGAAAGTACGACCCCGAGGTCCAGCTCGACGAGGAGATGGAGTTCCCGGTCGAGCCCGAGGAGTTCTCCCGCATCGCGGTGCAGACCGCCAAGAACGTCCTCACCCAGCGCCTCAAGGAGGCCGAGCGCAACCGCATCTACGAGCAGTTCAAGGACAAGGAGGGCGAGGTCCTCACCGGCCAGGTCGCCCGGGTGGACAACCGCAGGAACGTCTACGTGGACTTAGGCGGCGCCGAGGCGCTGATGCCGCCCCGGGAGCAGATCCCCACCGAGCGCTACCACCCCGGCCAGCGGGTCAAGGTCTACCTGAAGGAGGTCAAGAAGAGCGCCCGCGGCCCCTCCCTGATCGTCTCCCGGGCCCACCCCGAGCTACTCAAGTACCTGATGCGCCAGGAGGTCCCTGAGATCGCCGAGGGCACCGTCGAGATCAAGGCGGTGGCCCGCGAGCCCGGGAGCCGCAGCAAGGTGGCGGTCATGAGCCACAACCCCAACGTGGACCCGATCGGCGCCTGCATCGGCCACAAGGGGCAGCGGATCCAGGCGGTCTCCGCCGAGCTCAACCGGGAGAAGATCGACGTCGTCCCCTGGAGCCCCGACCCGCGGGAGTTCATCAAGAACGCGCTTTCCCCCGCCGAGGTGGGGCGGATCGAGCTCGATCCCGACGAAAAGCGCGCCCGGGTCTGGGTCAGCAAGGACCAGCACTCGGTGGCGATCGGCCGCGGGGGGCAGAACGTGCGGCTCGCCTCCAAGCTCACCGGCTACGAGATCGACTTCGTCGAGTCCGAGGAGATCGGGGACCTCGACGAGGCCCTCGCCCGGGTGGCTGAGGCCGAGGAGGGGATCAAGGTCAGCGAGGAGGCCAAAGCCAAGTTCGAGAGCCTCTTTGTCGACGCCTCGGAGAAAGAGGAAAGCGAGGGGTAGACCTTGGCCCGGGGGAAGCACGTTCCCATCCGGATGTGCGTGGTCTGCCGGCGACGCCGGCCGAAGCACGAGCTCCTCAGGATCGTGCGCACCCCCGAAGGGTTTATCCTCGATGAGAGTGGAAAGCTCCCTGGCCGCGGGGCCTACGTCTGCCCCGACAACCCCGCGTGCTGGGAGGAGAAAAAGCTCCGGCGCTTCGCCGGCGCCCGCGCCGGCGAGCTTTCCCGGATGCTGAAAGCGCGTTTGGGAGGAGAAGATGGCCAAGGTTAGGATCTACCAGCTCGCCCGCGAGCTCGGGATGGACTCCAAAGAGCTCCTCGAGGTCCTCGACGAGATGGGGGTGGAGTACAAGTCCCACGCCTCCACTCTCGACGAGGAGACCGCCGAGGCGGTGCGCGAGCTGGTTTACGAACAGCGGGAGGAGGCCCGGAAGCGGGCCGAGGAAGAAAGACGCAAGGCCCTGCCCAAGCGCCCGCCGGTGGTGGTGGTCATGGGCCACGTCGACCACGGCAAGACCACCCTCCTCGACTACCTGAGGAAGACCAAGGTGGCCGAGCGGGAGGCCGGGGGGATCACCCAGCACATCGGCGCCTTCGAGGTGGAGACCCCCCAGGGTACGGTGGTCTTCATCGACACCCCGGGGCACGAGGCCTTCACCACCATCCGCGAGCGCGGGGCCAAGGTCGCCGACATCGCGGTGATCGTGATCGCCGCCGACGACGGCATCATGCCCCAGACCAAGGAGGCGATCGCCCACGCCAAGGCCGCCGGCGTGCCGATCATCTTCGCCATCAACAAGATCGACCTGCCCACCGCCAACCCCGACCGGGTGATGCAGCAGCTGATGCAGGAGGGCTTCGTCCCCGAGGCCTACGGCGGCGACGCGATCGTGGTCCCGATCAGCGCGAAGACCGGTCAGGGGGTGGACGAGCTCCTCGAGATGATCCTTCTGGTGGCGGAGATGGAGGACCTCCGCGCCGACCCGGCGGCCGAGCCCCGGGGGGTGATCCTCGAGTCCAAGATGGACAAGAAGGCGGGGCCGCTCGCCACCCTCCTGGTGCAGCAGGGGACCTTCCGGGTCGGCGACTACCTCCTCGCCGACGACGTCTGGGGCAAGATCCGGGCGATGACCGACTCCGCCGGCCGCCAGGTCAAGGAGGCGGGCCCCGGCAAGCCGGTGCAGGTGCTGGGCTTCCGCGAGGTTCCGCCCGCCGGCACCGTGGTCGAGTGGGTCCCGGACGAGGCCGCCGCCAAGGAGATCGCCGAGGAGCGGAAGGAGGAAAAGCGCGAGCGCGAGCTAAGAGAGCGCCAGGCGGCGCGGGCGAGGAACCTCGCCGACCTGCTCCGCCAGATGCAGGAGTCGGGCAAGAAGGAGGTCAACCTCATCCTCCGGGCCGACACCCAGGGCTCCCTGGAGGCGATCAAGGGTATCCTCGCCCGGGAGCAGACCGACGAGGTCAAGATCAACATCCTCCACGCCGACCTCGGGGTGCCCACCGAGGGCGACATCCTGCTCGCCTCCACCACCGAGAACGCGGCGATCTTCGCCTTCAACGTGAACCCGCCGGGCTCGCTCAAGAAGAAGGCGGAGCAAAAGGGCGTGGTCCTGAAGACCTTCCGGGTGATCTACGACCTCATCGACGAGGTGCGAAAGCTCGTCCAGATGCAGCTCGAGCCCGAGATCCGGGAGGAGGTGCTGGGCCACGCCGAGGTGCGGGCGATCTTCAAGCTCCCGAAGGGCGCCCGGGTCGCGGGGTGCTACGTCACCGACGGCAAGATCACCCGGAACGCCGAGGTCCGGGTGCTCCGGGGCGGCGAGGAGGTCTGGCGGGGCAAGATCGAGTCCCTGAAGCGCTTCAAGGAGGACGTCCGCGAGGTGCCCGCCGGCTACGAGTGCGGGATCAAGCTCGCTGGCTTCGACGACTTCCAGGAGGGGGACGTGCTCGAGGCCCTCGAGATCGTCGAGGTCGCCCGGGCCTGACCGGTTAACATAGGGCCCGGTATGCCGGGCGGGAAGAAGCGCGTGCGCCTGGGGCCGCTGTTCGTGGCCCTGGCGCTTTTATTTTTGGCGCTTCCGGCCCCCGCCC
>WFXV01000085.1 GCA_015490435.1 Thermaceae bacterium | reverse complement strand
GGTGGGAAAGGAGGCGCACGAGGCGCTCGCCGGGTTCCGGGACCGGGTCCCTGAGGTCCCAGGGCTTTGGATCGAGGACAAGGGCTCGGCCCTCGCCCTCCACTACCGCGGGGCGCCCGACGAGGCGGCGGTGGAGCGGGCGCTTCGGTCATTCCTCGAGGGGCTTCCGCCCGAGCTCGAGGCGCTTTGGGGCAAGAAGGTGGTGGAGATCAAGCCGAGGGGCGCCACCAAGGGGGCGGTGGCCCGGGAGGTCGTCGCCCGCCATCCCGGCCGCATTCCGGTCGCGATCGGCGACGACACCACCGACGAGGCGATGTTCGCCGCGCTTCCTGAGGGGATCACGGTCAAGGTGGGGCCGGGGCCGAGCGTGGCCCGCTACCGGCTCGCCGGCGTTCCCGAGGTGGTGGCCTACCTAAAGCAGTACCTCGAGGGCGACGAAGACCAGCATCCCTAGGCTGATCAGCACGTTCGCCTGGAAGAAGGCGAGGTCCACCTTGGAGAGGTCGTCGGGCCGGACGAGCCGGTGCTCGAAGAGGAGCACTGCCCCGACGTAGAGCACGCCGAGGTAGTACCAAAGGGAGAGCCCGGCGGCGATTCCGGTGGCGAGGAAGAAGAGCCAGGCGGCCAGATGGGTGAGGCGGGCGAGGATCAAAGCCCTTGGGATCCCGAAGCGGGCCGGGGCCGAGTGCACGCCGTGGGCGCGGTCGAAGGCGTAGTCCTGGGTGGCGTAGAGGATGTCGAAGCCGGCGATCCAAAGCCCGACCGCCGCCCAGAGCAGGTAGGTGGCGGGCTCGAACCGGCCGGTGACCGCGATCCAGCCGCCGGCGGCCGCCGCCCCGATCACCAGGCCCAGCCAGTAGTGGCAGGTCCAGGTGAACCGCTTGGTGTAGGAGTAGAAAGCGAGGAAGAAGACCGCGACCGGCAGGAGCCTCGTGGTGAGGGCGTTCAAGTTGAAGGCCGCGAGGGCGAGGAGGAGGACGCCGAGCACCGCCAGGAAGAGGACCTCGTGGGGGCGGACCAGGCCCCGGGGGAGGTGGCGGTTTTTCGTGCGCGGGTTCAGGGCGTCGATCGGCCAGTCGATCAGGCGGTTGAGCGCCATGGCGGCGGTGCGGGCGCCGACCATCGCCACCGTCACCCAGAAGAAGACCTCCCACCCGGGCCAGCCCCGGGCCGCGAGCAGCATCCCCACGTAGGCGAAGGGGAGGGCGAAGAGGGTGTGCTCGAAGCGGATGAGCTCGAGGTAGGTCCTAAGCCTTCCGGTCACCCGCGCCGCACCTCGGTAATCCGGTTCTTCTCGTCCACCAGCACCACCGCCGGCTTGTGGTTGCGGGCCTCGTCCTCGTCGAAGAGCCCGTAGGCCACGATGATCACCAGGTCCCCCGGCTGCACCAGTCGGGCGGCGGCCCCGTTCATCCCGATGACCCCCGAGCCCCGCGGACCCGGCAGGGCGTAGGTCGCAAGGCGATGGCCGTTGGTGATGTCGTAGACCTCGACCCGTTCGTGGGGGAGGATCCCCGCCGCCTCCATGAGCGATTCGTCGATGGTGATCGAGCCGACGTACTGGAGGTCGGCCTGGGTCACGGTCGCGCGGTGGATCTTGCCAATCATCAGGATCCGTTTCACGGCCCTCGATTTTACACCGCGTCAAGGTTTTCGGGTAGGGACGCGTCGACGAAGAGGGTCTTCGCCTGGCTGTAGGTGACCGTGCCAGGCGGCGCCTTTCGTACTTTCCGCACGTACTTCCGTTTGGTGTAGTCCACGGGGGCGTTCTTCTCGCCCCGGGCGCGGGAGTGGTAGGCGGCGAGCCGGGCGGCGAAGAGGAGGGCCTCGAGCGGCGGGGCTTTGCCCCCGGTCCTCAAGATGACGTGGCTTCCCGGCACGCCCTGGGCGTGAAACCAGAGGTCCTCGGAGCGGGCGAGCTGCAAGAGGGCCTCGTTCTCGCGGGCGTTCCGCCCCACCCAGACGGGAAAGCCCCCCGGCGCCCGGTAGCGAAGCCCGATCTTGGGGCCCTCCTCGCGGGCGCGGGCGAGCCTCTTCCTGAGCTCGCGGGCGGGAAGCCGCTTTATCTCCTCGAGCTCCCCCTCGACCCGCGCGAGGTTGGCCTCGGTCAGGCGGAGGAGCTCCTCGGCCCGCTTCGCCGCCGCCTCGTCCCTTTTCGCCGCCTCGAAGTAGGCCTGGGCGTTCTCCACCGCGCTCTTTTGGGGGTCGAGGGCGATCTTCACGGGTTTTCCGGTGGCGTAGTCAAGGAGCTCGACCTCCTTCGCCCCGGCGGGCACCTGGTGGGCGTAGGCCAGCAGGAGCTCGCCCAGGTGCCTTTTCTCCCGGGCCCGCTCGGCCCGGGCGAAGTTTTTCCGGTGGTCCTCGAGCCGGGCGAGGAGGGTGCGCCGGGTCTTTTCGAGGGCTTCGAGGAGCGGCTTCCGGAGTGCTTCCTCGTGGGCCTCGGGCGCCGGCCGGAGCTCGGCGGCGAGGCTTTCGGCGAACTCGGGCTCTGCCACCGCCCGCAAGAGGGCCTGATAAAGCGCCTCGAGGCCCTTTTCGTCGAGGAGGCGGCCCGGGTCCAGCACGGCGGAGCGGGCGAGCGCCTCGGCGAAGAGGGGGCTGAGCCCGTCCACCCGCGTCGCGAGCGCCCGGGGCGGCTGGCCCAGAAGGGGGGCGAGGTCACTGAGCGAAAGGCCCCTGGGATCGAGCTTTTCGTAAGGAGGCGGGGGCAAGTAGGGCCTCCCCGGGAGGAGCTCACGGTAGCGGTTTTTCTCCCGGGTAATCGCCCGGTCGAGGGCGAGGATCCGGCCCCTTTCGTCGAGCAGGATGAGGTTCGCGTTGCGGCCGGTGGCCTCGAAGACGAGCCGTACCGGCGGGGTGCTCACGAACCCGCGTTCGCCGGCGAAGGCGAAGACCGCCATCCGGTCGAGCCCCGGTTGGAAGTAGCCCAGGAGCTCGCCCCTCGCCTTCTCCTTGAGCACGCGCTGGAAGGGGGTGAGGGGGCCGCCGCCCTCGACCTTGGGTTCGAAGGCGAGGAAGGGGCTTCCCGGCCGGTAGCCGAAGACGATGAACCCCCCGGGCACCGCGAGCGCCGCGGTCTTCTCGTCGGGGAAGGTCCAGCCCCGGGTGGGAAGCGGCGGGGGGGAAAGGCTCCTGAGCGCGTGCCAAAGGAGCAGGCCTTCCACGCCCCCCACGATACCGATAGGATGGCCGGGTGGTACGCGCCTTCGTGGGTGGGCTCCTGCACGGGGCGATGCTGGCGGTGGCCTACGCCCTCTCGAGCACCAGCTCGGTGCTCCCGGTCTTCATCAAGCAGCTCACCGGCTCCGACTGGGCGGTGGGTGCGCTGGTGAGCGGGATGCAGCTTGGCGGCGCGCTCGCCGGGATCCCGGCTGCCCTCTTCGTGGAGCCCGCCCGCAGGAAGAAGGTCTTCCTTTACCTGGCGATCGGCGTCCGGGCGTTCGCCTTCCTGGTGCTCGCGGTGCTCACCTGGTACTTCGCCGAGCGCCAGCCCGGGCTCGTGCTCGGGGCGCTGCTTTTCTTCCTGGTGCTCTTCGCGATCTTCGGCGGGCTTGGGGGCGTGGCCTACCTGCCGGTGATCGGCAAGGCGATCCCCCCGGGGTACCGGGGGCAGTTCTTTGGCGCCCGCAGCCTGCTCGCGAGCCTCGCCGGGGGGCTCGCCGGCCTCCTTTCGCGGCCGCTTTGGGGGCGTTTTCCCGAGGGGTTCGCCCTCGCTTTCTTCCTGTCCTTCTTGGCCCTGGTGGTCGGCTTTTTCGGTTTCTGGCTGATCCCCGAGCCCCCGGATCCCGAAACCCCCCGGGCGCCGCTTTCCGCCCGTTTTAGGAAGGTGTTCGCCCTTTTGAAAAAACCCCGTCTGCGGCAGCTTCTTTTTGCCTACCTGTTGGTGGGGTTTTACTTCCTGGCGCTGCCCTTTTACGCGGTGGCCGCCCGGGAGGCGGGGCTCCCCGCCG
Organism: Thermaceae bacterium; assembly: GCA_015490435.1. Classification (GTDB taxonomy): domain Bacteria; phylum Deinococcota; class Deinococci; order Deinococcales; family Marinithermaceae; genus WFXV01. The sequence goes on along the minus strand of WFXV01000085.1, from coordinate 4,274 downwards.
AGGCGCTCGCCTACCTGGTGGCGATCGCGGCTTTGGCCGAGGGGCTCAACCTCCTCCTCGGGCGCTGGATGGACCGGCGGGGCGCCCAGGTGGGGGTGCGGGCGGTGGCGGTGCTCGCCCTGCTCGTTCCCGTGGTGGCGCTGGTGGGCCGGGGGCTACCCGCGGCGCTCGTCGTCTTCGCGTTGATCGGGGTGATCTATAACGGAATCGAGAACGCCTACAGCGCTTACCTCCTCGCCTGCGCGCCCCGGGAGGAGGCGGCCGGCCACACCGCGCTTTTGTACCTAGCCAGCGCCCCCCGGGCGGTCTGGCCCCTGGTCGGCGCCGCGATCGCGGACGGCTTCGGCTACCGTACTCTCTTTCTCGTCACCGCCGGCCTGCTCCTCCTCGCGGTTTGGACCGCCTTTCGGCTCCCGCGTCCGCTGGAGCTCGACTAAGAAGGCGGTGTGCCCGATCTGGCGGAAGCTGGGGTGGGCCACCGGGGGCCGCACGTCCCAGCTCCGGTGGTGCACCTCGATCACCCGCCCGAGCCGGAGGGGGCGCCCCTCTATGCTCCGGAGGAGCTCCACCACCTGGGTGATATTCGGGAGGTAGAAGACCGCGCTGCGGCCGGGCTTGAGCGCCCGTTCCACGGGATCGAGCACCTTCCAGGGTTCCATGAGGTCGATCGCGACCCCGTCGAAACCCGCCTCCTCGAGCTCGGCCTCGGCCAGGTCCCCGAGAAAAAAGCGCACGTTCTCCGCCCCCCAGGCCTCGACGTTGGCCCGGGCCCGCTCCAGGAAGGCGGGCCGGCGCTCGTAGCTCACCACCTCCCCTTTAGGCCCCACCGCCCGGGCGAGGAAGAGGGTGAGGCCTCCGGAGCCCGACCCCGCCTCCAAGACCCGCATCCCGGGCTCGAGATCGAGCATCATCACGATCGCGGCGGCGTCCTTGGGGTAGGTGACGGTGGCCGAGCGGGGCATGAGGAGGACGTATTCCTCCAGGCTCGGCCGCTTGATCCAAAGGGGTTCGCCCTTGTGGGTCTCGACCACGCCGCCGGGGCCAGCGGCCTCGATCGCCGCGTGTTCCACCGTGCCCCGATGGTGGGAAAAGCGCCCCCCGGGCCGGGTGCGCACCAGGTACTTCCGGCCCTTACGGTCGGTCAGCAGGTAGAGGTTCCCCCGGCTCATTTGCCCTTTTGGGAAAGGGCCTTTGCCATGCGGGCGTAGCGGGCGTACGCCTCGGGGTTGAAGGGGTTCGGCAGGCGGAAGGGGCCGACGAAGACCGTGGGCGTGCCCTCGAGCCCGAGGCTCTCGGCCTCGGCCCGCATCGCCTTGACCACGTCGCGGTACTTCCCGCCCTCGAGGCAGCTCCTAAAGGCCTCGACCTTGAGCCCGAGCTCCCGGGCCAGGGCGACGTAGTTGACCCCCTTGCCCTTTTGCAGCTCGGCGAAGAGGCGGTCGTGGTAGGGCCAGAACTTGCCCTGCTCGGCGGCGCACTCGCTGGCCTCGGCGGCCTGGAAGGCGTCGGCGTGGATCTCGATGAGGGGGAAGTGGCGGTACTCGAAGCGAAAGACGCCCTTTTCCACGTAGTTCTTCTTGAGCTCGGGCAGGACGGTGAGCGCCAGGCGCTGGCAGTAGGGGCAGTAGAAGTCGGAGTATTCCCGGACCAGCGGGCCCTTCTCTCCCAGCACGTGCCGGGGCTCGCCGAAGACGGACTCAGGGAGCTCGAGGGGGCCCACCTCGAAGCGCAGGTCGTCCTTGATCTGGATCTCGAGCACGTACGCGGGTCCAAGCCCGACCCGAACCGGCCGCTTCTGTTGCTCGATCAGCGCGCGGTTGCCCTGGTACCAGGACTTGAAGGGCCCCTTGACGCCATCGTCGCCCACGGTGGCGGCGAGCACCTGAGCCGCTTCCTCCACGGCATCCTTGGGCCCCACGTAGCGGACCTTGTAGAGCAGACCATCCAGGGCCTCGACCTGGACGTAGCCCTTTTCCAGCTTGATCGGTTTGCCAGCGGCGCCGGGCTTTTCCAGGTGGTCGAAAAAGCGTTCCACCGGCGCCGCGATCTCGGCGAGGGCGAGGCCAAGAAAGAGCGTAAGGGCGAGAAGCTTGCGCATGGCCCCCACTATAGCTTCAAAAACTCCAAGAGGTCGAGGACGAAGAGCACCGCGCCGCCGACCTCGAGCTCCCCACCTTCGTGGGGCACGGTGCGCGCCTCCGCCTTTTCCACGATCAGCGCCTTGACCTCCTCTAGCCGGGCGTCCTCGACCCCGATCAGGAAGGTGGTGTTCTTGTGGTTTAGAAAACCTCCCCGGGAGGGGAGGCGGGTCGCCTGAAAGCCGTTTTCCGCAAGGGCGCGCGCGAGCGCAGGGGCATCGTCGCTCTGCACCACCGCCACGACCAGCTTCATGGGGGCATTGTATTACCGTTGGGCGACGCCGGGTTCCGCCGCTCGCGGGATCAGCTTGGGGACGACCCACTCAGTTCGCTGCACGTACCCTCCCCCGGAAAGCGCGACCGCGATACGGGGGCGAACCGCCCGGATCAGCGCTCTGGGGTTCTTGTGGCAGCGGTTCGTCCGGGTGCAGGGCTTGCCGTCGGACATCGTGTCGCCCTTCTTGTAAAGCTGATTGTCGACCCCTTCGAACTCGGCGAGCCGGAGGTCGTTGGTCAAGTCGCTGTGGTCTCGGTCGAGGGAGTCGAGCACGACGCCGATTTCGGAGCTCCAGCCGTTTCCCGAGAAGTTGCGTGGTGGGAGGGTATTCACCGGCCAGGTCACCCAGGTCACTTTGAGCTCGACCAGCACGCGGTTGCTGGCGGTCGGATTGCCGCCGAGCACGCTTCGGTAACGCGCCCGGTTGTCCCAGAAGTAGAGAAAGGCACAGTAGTCCTGCTCGTGCCCGCTCGGTCCCTGGCAGTAGGTAGACCCCCAGGGAACCAGGAACGCAAGGGCCCTTTTACGGGTGGTCACAGTCCGACCATCGGGAAGGACGAAGCCTAGGTTTTCGGGGTAAATGTAGGCGGCGCTGGCGCCTATCTCATTGAGCCTCAAGAAAAGCAACCTGAGGTCCTCTTGCGCCTGGTTGCGTTGCACCTGGGTGCGAGAATGCCGGCCCGTGGTGATGACCGCGTTCATGAGTAGCGCGAATACCAGGCCACCCACGGCGAGGGCGACGAGGATTTCGATAAGGGTGAATCCTTTGGAGACGCGCATCTTCCCACCTCAATGCGTTGCCCAGGTCGGGGTTTGGGATGAGGAGCGTCGCTCGCGCGATCTCGCGGCCCTTTCCATCCAGCACCCGGGCCTGCACCTTTTGCATGGGGGGAGCGGTGGGGTCCGTCCACGGGCTGCCGTCGATATCCAGCCGCTCCACGTTGATCTCGTAGCTGGCGTCCCGCGGGAGATGCCGGGCGATGCGGTTGATGTCCGCAGAACGGGGAGGTACGGCGAGGGCGTAGTCGTTGGGGTTTTGCCAGCGCAGGCGGTAGAGCTCGAGCAGGTTCTCCGCGAAGTGGGCGGCCTGGGTGCGGCCGTAGGCGATCCGGTCCCCGCGCATGCTCGAGACCAGGCTCGAGAGCAAGGCTCCGAAGATGATGGCCATGACCGCAATGGCCACCAACACCTCGATCAAAGTAAGGCCCTTTCGGTTCATGGCATCACCACCTTGCCGGTAGCCAAGATGGCGACTTTGCGGTGCTTGGAACGATAGCCAAGCGTGAAGCACCGCGCTTCGACCGGGAGTCCGCGGCCGGTGAATCGAAGCACGGACTTGGAGTTTTGGCAGAGGCCGTCCTTCATTTCTACCTGGATTCCGTAGGGCAGTTGCATGACGGTCCCGACGCAGGGGTCGCCCGCGCCTTCCCGGACGAACCCCATTCGGTTGCCTCCGCATACTTTCAGACGGTAGCCCTGGCTCTCCAGAGAGGCCCGGTTCCTCGCCTCGAAGAGCACGTTTTTTACATTCTCGGCAGCTTCCCGAAGCCGCTGCGCTTCGAGGTAGGCTACGAGGCCCCGGTAGCCGATGGCGAGCAGGATGGCCACGATCGCGATGACCACCAGCAGTTCCACGAGCGAAAACCCGTGAGGCAGTCGCTTCATCGTCGCGGCCCACCCCCGCGGCGGTAGAAGATGCGCTCTTTGACCTCGGGCGAAAGTTGATCGATTTGGCTGGGCCAGAGCGCCACTTTCCTGCCGTCCGTAAGACGGAGGATGTAGCGTTGGCCGTCGTAGCTGACCCCGGCGATCTCCTCGTTGCGTAGGCTCGAGGGGTTGGCCGAGGGGAGGGTGTGGGG
>WFXV01000084.1 GCA_015490435.1 Thermaceae bacterium | reverse complement strand
CTTCTGAAGTGCTTGGGTCGTTTGGGTTTGGGAAGAAGCCCTTTGAGCCCTCGGCCCTTGAGGCTTTGCTTCCAGCGGTAGTAGGTAGCCCGGCTGATCCCTACCAGGGCTTGGATCTCGGGCCAGCTCGCTCCAAGCTTCCTGAAGGCCTTGACTTGTTTGAGCCGCTGCAAGCGATCTTGAACCGTGGGATCATCTTCCCCAGCTTCGATAAGTGCCTGGGCCTTCTTTGCGCCACGCCATGCTTCCCGGCCAATCGTAGTAAGCTGCATTCGTGGGGACCTCCTCTCTCCTGGAGTGGTCCCCATATTCTTATTGATCGAGTCTCACATGTGTACGTCCGGGTTCAGCCTGTTTGTGGCGGAGCTTGCCATCCCGCCCGCGAGCTGGGAGCATGGGAGGGATGCGCGGCTACTTGGGGCTCGCCCTCTTCTGGGTGGGCGCGGTCTACCTGATCCTTACCCATCCGTTCCTGCCGGGGTGGGCCTGGGGGCTTTTGCTCGCGGTTTTGTTGCTCGAGCTCGAGCGCCGCTACCGCATCCCCGGGATGCAGGAAAGCGGCGTGCTCCTCTTCGGCTGGGGGGTGGGCGCCGCCCTCGCCGACGCCACCGGCCTTTTCTCCCTCAAGCTGGTGGGGGTGGGCACGGCGCTGCTTGCCCTCGGCTGGGTGCGGGGGGAGGACGGGCTCCGCTACCTGGGGGCGGCGCTGGTCGTCGCCGGCGGCCTCGTGGGCCTCTTCGAGGTGGGGGCCGCGCCCTGGGTCGCGCTTTTGCTGGTGGCCGCCGGGATCTGGCTCCTGCTCCGGGGCGGCGAGCCCGAGGGCGAGGACCCCGAGTTCGAGCGCCGCTACCGACGCCTCCTCGCCTGGCGCCGCCAAAAGGCCGAGGAGCGGGGGCTCCGGGTGGACGAGGTGCTGCCGGACGCCCTCCTCCCCGAGCTCGCCCGCGCCCAGGACCGCGAGGCGATCGAAAGGGCGCCGGGCCCCGAGCGCGAGGAGTGGGTGGAGGAGCTCGCGGCGCTCTTGCTCGAGGCCCAGCGGGTGCCCTAGTTCAGGTCGAGCAGGTACTCGCCGGTGGTGAGCCCGTCGGCGCAGCCTGGCAGGGTGTCGCAAAAGCCCGCCTCGACCCCGATCTGGCGGTTGCGGTAGGTGTAGACCATCACCAGGTCACCGGGCTCGAGCCCGGTGTATTCCTCCCCGCGCTCGAGGAAGGTTTCGTCCCCGCCGCTGATCACCTTGAAGCGGACGTCGAGCGGCCCGTTATGGACCAGGGTGAGGCTCGCCCCGGACGCGCCGGTGTAGGTGTAGCAGTCCACCTGACCCAGGTAGAGCAGGGCGCCCAAGGTGTCGGCGTCGAAGACCCGGGGCGCGTCGCAGCTCCAGGGCAGCGGGCCCCCGCGGGCCACCGCCTCTGCCTGGACGGTCACCGAGGCCGTCGGGTGCTGGTTTTTCACCTCGACGTAGACCGTCCCCGTGTTCGGGAGCAGGTTCACCGACCAGAACGGGGTGAGGCTGATGCCGAGCGGCTCAAGGCGCGATTCGTAGGGGGCGTGGAGGTAGTTGTGGCTGTCGGCCACAGCGATGGGCACCCGGTCCTCGTTGTAGACGACCAGGTCGAGGTCGGCGGTCTCCGGGTTCGCCGTGGGCCAGACGTCCAGGCGCACGGGGTCGGTCCCGATCGTTACCTCGAAGTAGGCGCTTTTGCCCGGGGGGAGCGTGACCGGCGCGCTGGCATCTCCCCCCACAGTGAGGGTTTCCCGCACGGGCAGGGGCTCGCTGCAGGCCGCGAGCAGCCCGAGCAGAACCAGGAACAAAAGCGAAAAACGCCGCATGGGTTTCACCTCCTTGGCTCCGATTCCATCCTACGCCCCCCGCCCGCCGCCTTCGGCGAGGAGGGGATGAAGGCGCCTTCAGGCTTCACTCGAGCACGGCCACGTAGTCGTAAAGCTCGGGCCCCCCGGGGTGGAGTTCGAGCTCGAGCTCGGGGAAGTAGGCGCCAAGCTTCTCCTCGAGCGCCTCCAGGCTCGCCTGGGTGGCCTCGGGGCCGGCGAAGAGGGTGAGCACCTCGTACTCCGCCTCCTCGTCCGCAAGCAGGAGCCTGAGGAGCTCGAAGAGCGCCTCCTCGGGGGTTTCGGCCACCAGCTTGAGCTTGCCGTCCAAGAGCCCGATCACCTGTCCCTCGGCGACCGCCCCCACCCCCTCGACCTGGGCGTCCCGCGAGGCGCGGGTGACCTCGAGGGTGCGGGCGCCCTTCGCCGCCTCCTCCATCTCGGGGAGGAGTTCCTCGGCGGGCCGGTTCTCGTCGAAGACCACCGCGGCGGCGAGCCCCTCGCCGATCGTCCGGGTGGGCAGGACGTGGACCCGCTTTTGGAACTTCTCCCGGGCCAGCTCGGCCGCCCGCTCAGCGGCCATGACCACGTTCTTGTTGTTGGGCAGGACCACGACCTCGGGGTTCGGCAGGCTCCGGATCGCGTCCAGGATGTCCTCCACGCTCGGGTTTTGGGTCTGGCCGCCGGAGACCACCCGGGCCCCGAGCCCCCGGAAGGCCTTGGCCAGGCCCCAGCCCGGCGCCACCGCCACCAGCCCCGTGGGCGGCGGGGCCTCCTCGGCCGCGCCCACCATGGCCAGGATCTCGGAGTGCTGCTCGCTCATGTCCTCGACCTTGGTGCGGCGCATCTTGCCGAAGCGGGCGACGGCGGCGAGCAGGCCGTCGGGGTCGTTGGTGTGGATGTGGCCCTTGACGAAGCCTTCGGCCCCCACCACCAGCAGCGAGTCGCCGAAGGGGGCCACCACCTCCCGGATCTTCTCGATCGGGACCCCGACGTCCTCCATCAGGAACTCGGTGCAGTAGCCGTACTCCTCCTCCTCGAAGGCCTCCTGGGCGTAGCGCTCGACCTTGGGGGGCTCGGGGAGGGGCCTTTTTTCGAGGTAGCCGAGGATGCCCTCGAGGAAGCGGACGTAGCCCATCCCCCCGGCGTCCACCACCCCGGCGGTCTTCAAGACGGGGAGCAGCTCGGGGGTCTTCTCGAGCGCCTCCCGGGCGGACTCGAGCGCGGCGGAGAGGACCCCCTCGAGGGTGTCCACCCCGAGCGCCACCGCCTGCTTCGCCCCCTCCGCCGCCGCCCGGGCGACCGTCAGGATCGTGCCCTCCACCGGCTTCATCACCGCCCGGTAGGCCTCCCTGGCTCCCTGCTCCAGGGCCTCGGCCAGGAGCTTGGGGGAGAGGACCCGCGCGCCCTTGATCGCCTCGGCGAAGCCCTTCAGGATCTGGGAGAGGATCACCCCCGAGTTCCCCCGGGCCCCGAGCAGGCTGCCGTAGGCCAGCGCCCGGGCCACCTCGGCCATCTTGGCGGTGTCGGTGACGTCGAGCTCGCGCCGCACCGACTGCAAGGTGAGGTGCATGTTGGTGCCGGTGTCGCCGTCGGGGACGGGGTAGACGTTTAAAGCGTTGGTCTCCTCGACGTAGACGCCGAACCAGTCGGTGGCGTAGCGCAGGGCTTCAGCGAGTTTTTCCGGGGCCAGCTCGGTCATGCCTCACCCTCGCCGCGGCTCACCCCGGTGACGTGGACCCGGATCCGGGAGAGCTCCTTGCCGGCGAGCTCCCTGGCCGCCCAGGCCACCCGCTCGCCCACCGACTCCACCACCGCCGGGATGTTCACGCCGTAGGCCACCACCACGTAGAGGTCGGCGGTGTAGGCCCCGGGCTTTTCCGGGTCGGGCTTCACCACCACCCCTTCCTTGGCCTCGCGCTTGCCCAGGATGCGGGAGAGCCCCTCTTTAAGCCCCACCGGGCTCATCCCCACCACCCCCGGCACCTCGTGGGCGGCGAGGCCGAGGATGGCCGCGAGCGCCGGGTCTTCGACCTGAATCTTTCCCTGCATCGTCGTCCTCCGTCATTCGCGCCCGAGAAGGCGGGCGATCACCCGCTCCTTGCCGTAGCCGAAGACGATTCGGACCGGCAGGCGCGCGCGTTCGCTTAGGTCGAGCTCGAAGAAGGCCGCGGGCTCGTCGAAGCGGAAGGTCCGGGTGCGAAAACGCCCCGCGGGGACCTCCACCTGCCGCGTCCCCAGCGCGCGGAGCGGCCCCCGGACCACGCCGTAAAGCCCCAGGAAGGCGAGTTCGCCGGCCCGCGGCTGCACCCGGATATGGTACACCAGCGAGAGGTCGTCCCACACCGGCCGGGTCCGGGCCCGGTAGCGCCCCACCAGCCGCCCGTTTTGGTAGCGGAGCGCGCGGACCTCCTCGCCGACCTCGGCGAGGAGGCGGATCTCGCCCTCGATCGGCGAGCGGATCCGCTTCTCGAAGCGGCGGGTGGCGAGGTCGGCGCCGGTTTGGGAGGAGAGCGCGAGGTCGAAGCCGAGTAGGCGCGCGAGGGCGAGGCGCTCAAGCATCCCCCGAAACCGCCACCCGCCCCCGGGCTCGGCGTGGGCCTCGATCCGGTAGCGGCCGATCCCCACCCCCCGGTACTCGAGCCCATAGACCAGCACCTCGCCGTCTGCCCAGGGGACGGCGAGGGCCAGGCCGAGGAGAATAAGTAGCGCGAGCGCCCGAATGGCCCTAGCTTACCCGAGGGCCTCCTCCGGCGGGGTGTAGGGGAGGCCGAAGGCCTCGGCCACCGCCGGGTGGGTGAGGCGGCCTTGGTGCACGTTCAGCCCCTTCAGGAGGGCGGGATCCTCCTTGAGCGCCTCGAGTCCCTTTTCCGCCAGCTTCAGGACGTAGGGCAGGGTTTGGTTGGTGAGCGCGAAGGTGCTGGTGCGGGGCACCGCCCCCGGCATGTTGGCGACGCCGTAGTGGACCACCCCGTCCACTACGTAGGTGGGTTGGTCGTGGGTGGTGGGGCGGATCGTCTCCACGCAGCCGCCCTGGTCCACCGCCACGTCCACGATCACCGAGCCCTCCTTCATCGTCGCCACCATCTCCCGGGTGACGAGCTTTGGCGCCTTGGCCCCGGGGATCAGCACCGCGCCGATCAGGAGATCGGCAAACTGCACCGCCTTCTTGATGTTGGCCTCGGTCGAGGTCAGGGTGATGAGCCGGCCGCCGAAGACGTCGTCCAGGTACTGGAGCCGCTGGTGGTTGATGTCGAGGACGTAGACCTGGGCCCCCATCCCGAGTGCGATCTTGGCCGCGTTGGTGCCCACGGTGCCGCCGCCCAAGATCACCACCGAGGCCGGAGCCACGCCGGGGACGCCGCCGAGCAGGATGCCGCGGCCCCCCATGGGCTTTTCCAGGTAGTAGGCGCCGACCTGGGTGGCCATGCGCCCGGCGACCTCGCTCATCGGCACCAGGAGGGGGAGGGAGCCGTCCGCAAGCTGCACGGTCTCGTAGGCGATGCCGGTGACGCCGCTTGTCAGCATCGCCTCGGTGAGCTCCCGGCTCGCCGCCAGGTGCAGGTAGGTGAAGAGGAGCAGGCCGGGACGGAGGTACTTGTACTCCTGTGGGAGGGGCTCCTTGACCTTGACCACGAGCTCGGCCCCCCAGGCCTCCTCGGCGGAGACCAGCCGGGCGCCGGCCTCGGCGTACTCGGCGTCGGACATCCCCGAGCCGACCCCGGCGCCCTTCTCCACCAGGACCTCGTGGCCGCGCCGGACCAGGCTCTCGACCCCGCCCGGGGTCATCGCCACCCGGAACTCCATGGGCTTGATCTCCTTGGGAACGCCGATTTTCATTCGGACCCCCTTTGGGCTTTAGGTTAGGGGTCCAAAGCGGCGTGGAGAAGGGGCAGTCGAAGGGAGAGGCCGCTTTTCGGTTTGCGAATTTTCGCAGGTAACGGGAGAATGCTTTTCATGCCAAAGGTCATGCTCGACGCCCGCGATCGCGCGATCCTCGACGCCCTCCAGGAAGACGCCCGGCTCTCCTTCGCCGCCCTCGCTCGAAAGGTGGGGATGAGCCCGCCGGCGGTGGCGGAGCGGGTGCGGAGGCTCGAGGCCGAGGGGGTGATCCAGGGCTACGGCGCCCGGCTCAACCTCGAGGCCCTCGGTTACCCGGTGACCGCGCTGGTCGCCGTCGCCGCCACCCCCGAGCGCTACCCCCGGGTCTGGGCCTACGCCGAGGCCACCCCTGAGGTGCGCGAGTGCTACTTCGTCACCGGCGAGGCGAGCTTCGTGCTCCGGGTGGTGGCCCGCTCGATCGACGACCTCAGGCGGATCATCGAGGACCTGGGGGCGTTCGGGAGCACCCGAACCTCGGTGGCGCTCAAGGCGCCCCTCATCAAGACCCGTTTTCCCTTGGTCGAAAGACCCGACGGATCTTGAGCTTGAAGCCGTCTCCCTCGGCCACCGCCACCAGGTTGCCCCGGCGGTCGGTGAGCCCCACCAGGCCCTTGGCGGGGATCGGCAGGGGTACGCCCTCGAGCACCCGCCGCACCTCAGTATGGTCGAGCTCGACGGTGGGGAAGGGCAGCGCCTCGACCTCGGGGATCCGCCCCTCAAGGAGCCGCTCGGGGGGCACCGCCCGGGCGAGGTCCACCCGGCCCACCCGGGTGCGCACGAGCCCCGAGAGGAAGGCCTTGGTGCCGAGCATCTCCCCGAGGTCCCGGGCGAAGGCCCGGACGTAGGTGCCGGGCCCCACCACCAGCCGCACGATCGCGGTGGGGTAGGGGCCG
>WFXV01000083.1 GCA_015490435.1 Thermaceae bacterium | reverse complement strand
CCTTGCCGCCCGGCCGGGCGGTGAAGCGATCGACCACCTCGCGCTGGAGCATGACCACGAGGTCGCGAAACCGCCCGGACTCAAGGAGCCTCAGGACCAAGGGCGTCCCGATGTTGTAGGGGAGGTTGGCGACGAAGAGGCTCCCCTCGGGCACCTCCTCCCAGGGGTACTGGAGGGCGTCTGTAAAGACGAGCCGGGCCCGGTCGCCGAGGACCTCCTTCAAAAGGGGCGCGAGCCGTTTGTCCCGCTCGATCGCGGTGAGCGCGGCGCCGGCCTCGACCAGCGAAAGGGAAAGCCCCCCGGGCCCCGGCCCCACCTCGAAGACCGGCTCGCCCGGGCGCACCCCCGCGGCGCGGACGATGAACTCGAAGAGGTTTTTGTCCACCAAAAAGTGCTGGCCGAGCGCCTTTTTAGGGGAGAGGCCGTGGCGCGCAAGCAGCGCGCGCAGGCCCGAGAGGGTGCGGGGGTCGCTCATGGGCCGAAGGCCATCGGCCGGACCTCGAGCCGGTCCTCGTCCAAGAGGAGCTCGAGGTACTGCCCGCGGTCAAGGGCGTCGATGATCGCGAAGCCGTGCTCCAGATCGAGCACGATCTCCTCCACTGGGGTGTGGCCGTAGACCCCGAAGCGAAACCCCGAGCGGCGGACGTAGTCGGGGGTCTCCCGCCACCAGGTCTTGGCCTCCCGGCTTTGGTAGAAGAAGGCGTCGTAGCTCTGGAGCCAGGGAGTGGGGCCGGCGTGGGCGAACTGCACGCCGTGGAGCACGTGGCTTTTCGGCCAGCCCTCGATCCAGCGCCTAAGCCCCGGGGGCAGGGGGTGCCCGCCGTACTTGGGGTCGAACTCGCGGTGCTCGATCCCGGAGGCGTTCCCAAGGAGCACGTCGTGGTAGAGGGCGGCGTGGTCGTGGTTGCCGAGCAGGACCACTGCGTGGCCCCGGGCCGCCTCGAGGTAGCGCTTCACCTTCAGGAGCTCGCTCACCTGAGCGAGGGCGGCGGTGCGCAGGTGCTCGGGGTTCTTGGGGTCGTAGTCGGCGATCCCGGTGAGGCGCTGGTAGCCCTCGAGGCTTTTCGGGTGCACCAGGTCGCCGAGCAAAACGACCCGGTAGCGCCCCTCGCGCACCGGGGGCGTGGGCAGGCCCTCGGCGTCGGCGGCGTAGGCGGCGCGGAGCGCCTGCCAGAGCCGGTCGAACTCGGCGTGCACGTCCCCGATGGCGATGACCTTGACCATCTATTCCTTGAGCAGGGCCCGGAGCTCGCCGTAGAGCCGCTTGGTCTCCTCCGGGGTGCGTCCGTAGCCGCCGTACTTGGTGACCACGCGGGCGGCCTCCTTGCCCTTGCCCGCCTGCTTGAGCCGTTCCAAGAGGCGGTCGATCAGCTCGTGGGCCTCGGGCTTCTTTGCCTCGGCCCGGCCGGTGGGCGGGGTGAAACGCCCGGTCTTCTCGTCGTAGTCCACCCAGACCTTCTCCATGCGGTAGAGGTGCCGGCCGACCCCGAACTTCACCGCCGCCCGCCTGAGCGCGTCGGAGAAAGCCGCCTTGAGCGACTCGCCCTCCCCCACGTCCTCCTTGGTGACGCCGAGCACGGTGAGCCGGCACTTGACCGCGTAGGTCCCGCCCTCGTGGGCGAGGAGCTCGTAGGCGTCGTGCCAGCCCTCGGGCCCCACCGCCTCGTCGAGCCGGTCGAGCACCGCGCGCACGTCCACGTAGGGGACGACCATCGCCCGCCGTTTGTCCTTGGAGATGGCCTCCACCCGCCAGTGGATCTCCTCCTCGGGGAAGGGCTCGGCGAGCCGAAGCCAGACCGCTTCGTCCACGTCCCCTAGTCTACATTGACAAGCGGCAAGGCCGTTTCTAAGATGGGGTCGGCTTTGGGGCGTCGTCTAATGGTAGGACAGCGGACTTTGGATCCGCCGGTCGTGGTTCGAGTCCACGCGCCCCAGCCAACTTTTTTCACCCCCCTCTCCTAATCCGGCGTAAAGTAGGGGTTAGATGAACGCCCTGGTGGTGAGCGCGAACGCGACCATGCGGGCCTACCTCGAGGTCACCCTCGAGGCCGAGGGCTTCCGCACCGTAAGCCTTGCCGACACCGGGGAGGCGCTTCGCTACCTGAAGGAGCACACGCCCGACCTGATCGTGCTCGACGAGGAAGCCAAGGGCGAGCTCGGCGCCATGGACCTGGCCTGGCGCCTCAAGCGCGTGCGGCGGTTCAAGGACGTGCCGGTGGTGGTCCTGGTCTCCACCGCCGACCAGCGCACCAAGATCGCCGCCCAGATGGCGCGGGTGGACAAGCTGCTCACCAAGCCCTTGGCCGGGGGCGAGTTCCGCACCTTTGCCCGCCGCACCCTCCAGATTCGCACCCAGCACTGAGCGATGCGTGTCCTTCGCGTTTTCGCCTACCTCCTCGCCGCCGTCTTCGTGGGCCTTTTGCTCGCGGGCCTGGCGCTCGCCTGGAAGTGGAGCCGGGACCTGCCCGGGCTCGAGGCCTTCGAGTCCCTGAGGCTCACCGCCACCACCACCCTCTACGCCCGGGACGGCACCCCGATCGCCACCCTGGCCTCGGTGGAGGAGGGTCGGGCGGTGGAGCGGCGGCTCGTTGGCCTTGAAGAGGTCTCGCCGGCGGCGGTGGCGGCGATCGTGGCCAGCGAGGACCGGCGGTTTTTCCGCCACCACGGGATCGACTGGATCCGCTTCTTCGGCGCGCTCTACCGCACCCTCCGGGGGGACCTCCAGGGAGGGAGCACGATCACCACCCAGGTGATCAAGAACACCCTTTTGAAGGAGCTCGCCGGCAAGCGGAACCTGGAGCGGAAGTTCAAGGAGTTTTTGCTCGCGCTCGAGCTCGAGCGCCGCTACACCAAAGAGGAAATCCTCGGCATGTACTTGAACGTCGCCTTCTGGGGCGGCAACCTCACCGGCATCGCGGCCGCCAGCGAGGCCTACTTCGGCAAGGACCCGAGCCAGCTCACCCTCGCCGAGGGCGCCTACCTGGCCTCGCTGATTCCGGCTCCGAACGCCCGCTACCGCGACCTCGCGGGCACCCTGGCCCGCGCCCGCCGGCTGATCCGGGAGATGGCCCGGGAGGGCTGGGTGACCGAGGCCGAGGCGGCGCGGGCGCTGAAGGCGCCGATCGTCCCCCGGGGGTGGAGGGCCCAGTACGACGAGGCCGGGAACCTCGTCGAGGCCGAGCTCGAGGACCCTAGGGCCCAGGTCCTCCCCGACCTCGCCGCCAAGGTCGCCCCCCGCTTCGTGCTGGCGGTGCGCAAGGCGTTGATCGAGCGCTTCGGGGCCGAGCGGGTCTTCGGCCAGGGGGGGCTTCGGGTCACCACCACGCTGGACCTCGGGATGCAGACCGCCGCCGAGGCCGCCGCCCAGTACGCGGTGGAGGCCGGGCTCATGCCCGACGGCGCCCAGATCGCGCTGGTGGGGCTCGAGGCCGAGACCGGGGCGGTCCGGGCCCTGGTGGGGGCCCGCCCCGGCACCGAGGGGGAGTTCAACCGCGCCACCCAGACCCGGAGAAGCCCGGGCTCGGCGGTCAAGCCCTTCGTCTACGCCACCGCCCTCGAGGCCGGCTGGACCCAGGCCAGCCCAGTCTGGGACCGGGAGGTCGAGTTCCCCGACCCCACCCAGCCGGACGGGGTCTGGAAGCCCAAAAACTTCTCGGGGACCTTCCTCAACCGCCCGGTGACGATCCGCTACGCCCTTGACCGCTCGCTGAACATCCCCGCGATCCTCACCGCCGAGGCCATCGGCGTGGAGCGGCTCGCCAAGAAGCTCGCCCTGCTCGGGTTCGAGGTGCCCCGGCACCCGAGCCTCGCGATCGCCATCGGCGCGGTGGGGGCGAGCCCCCTGCAGATGGCGGCGGCCTACGCCAGCTTCATAAACGGCGGCGAGATGCCCGAGGCCTACCTGATCGAGCGGGTCGAGGACGACGCCGGGCACCTGCTCTACCAGGCCGAGCCCAAGCGCCGGCGGGTCTTCGCCCCCGAGGTCGCCTACCTGGGCTGGGACCTGCTCAAGGGCTACGTCAACGACCCCGACCCCTTCGGCAAGAAAAGCCTGGCCTGGCGGGCGCGCATCCCCGGCCGGGTGGTCGGCGGCAAGACCGGGACCTCGAACGAGGCCCGCGACCTTTGGTTCGCCGGCGCCACCAGCGGCCTGGTGGCGGTGGTCTGGGTGGGCCGGGACGACAACCAGCCGATGCGCTGGCGGGGAAAGGAGCCCTCTTCCTCGGTGATCAACCCCCCGATCTGGCGTAAGTTCGTCGAGGCCGCGCTCTCGGGGCGGCCAGCGGGGGAACCGGCGCCGCCCGAAGGGCTCAAGCCCCTGGCGATCGACCTCCTCGACGGGGTGCCACGGCCCGACGGGGTCCCCGTCTACTTCCGCAAGGGCAGGGAGCCCGCCTGGGAGACGCCGCCGCTCGGGCGCTACCTCTGGGTCCCGCTGGACCCGAAGACCGGCTGCCGCCTGCCGGCGAACACCTACTGGGCCGAGGCCCGTTGGCGGGCGCTACCGCCAAAGGAGGCGGCTAACGTCCCCGTTTGCAGCGCGGGCAGTAGCCCACAAAGGTGACCCAGGCCTCGTCCACCTGCCAGTTGGACTTCTCCTCGACCTGGGGAAGGATGGGCTCGAGGAAGTCCGGGAGCTCCGAGGCGAGGATGTCCTCGACCCGGCCGCAGGCCCGGCAGGCGAGGTGGTAGTGGGGCTTGGAGTAGCCGTCGTAGCGGGTGACGCCCTTGGGGTCCTTGAACTCGCGAATAAGCCCCGCTTCCCGCAGTACTTGGAGGTTTAGGTAAACCGTGGAGAGCCCAATGCTGTACCCCTTCTTGCGCAACCCCTGGTAGAGCTCCTCCGGGGTGGGGTGAACGTTTTTCCGGTCCAAATAGGACAAAATCCGCTCCCTGGGCAGGGTGTGGCGAAGCCCGACGCTCTTCAGCCTTTCCCGGTAGACGGAACGGTCTTTATTGCGAATACTTGGCATTTTCCAAGCCACCTCCTAACAATTCCAGTATAACCGGTACACTCGGCAAAACGCCTCCGCTCGCTTATAGTGGGGGCGTGGTCCGGGACCGTCCGAGCTACCGCGTGCTCTATCTGGCCTTCGCGCTCGGGGTGTTGCAAGCGGTGGGGCTTTTGGCTTTCGAGGCCTACCGCACCGCCACCCTAAGCCGCGAGGTCCAGCGGCTCGAGGCCGAGAACGCCGCCCTTTGGGAGCGGGTGCGGGCGCTCGAGGCGGAGCTACGGGCGGCCCAGGGACCAGCTTTCCTCGAGGCCGAGGCCCGCCGGCTCGGCCTGGTGAAAAAGGATGAAACCCTCCACGCTCGAAAGGCTCATTGACCAGCTCCTCGAGGACGAGGCCCTGACCCAGGGCCTTTCCGAGTCCGAGGCCCAAGAGCTCCTGACCTGGCTGATCGCCCTCTTGGAAGAGGGCGAGGACGAACAGGACGGCGCCCATGTCCGTGCGCTCGGCAAGCGCATCGCCCAGCTCGCTGCCCGCCACCGGGTTCCGGTGGAGGAGCTGATCGAGCTGGTCGAGCTCGCCTGGGGCGACCTGCCCCAGGGTGAGAGCGAGGACCGGCCGCTCTTGGCCTAGAAGGGCACTACCTCCTCGCCCCCCTCGGCGTCGCGGCGGGCGTTCAAGAGCGCGTCGGGGTCCGGCAGGAAGCGGGCGGGGATGCCGGCGGCCTCGAGCTCAGGGAGCACCCCCTCGTCCACCCGCACCTCCCGGGCGGCGAGCAGGGCCATGCCTCCCTCGCCCCGCACCCGGAGCCGGAGCGGGGCGGGGCCGGGGTGGGCGTCGAGGAGGCTTCTGAGCTCGAGGATCTTCTCCTCGCTAAGCGCGTCGAGGGTGAGGGTGAGCTCGAGCACCCTGGGCAGCCCCTCGAGCTCCTCCCAGAGGTAGAGGTCCTCGGCCACCACCCGGAGGCTCTCGCCGTCAGCGTCGGGCTCGACCGTGGCCACCACCGCCACCGGGGTGTCTTCCTTGAGCCGGGGCGAGACCCGCTCGTAGGCCCGGCCGAAGGCCACCACCTCGACCGCGCCGGTCTCGTCGGCGAGCTGGAACTTGGCCATCATCCCCCCGGACTTGGTGGGCTTTCGCACCACGTCCTCCACCATCCCGGCGAGCACCAGCTTGATCCGCCGCCGGCCGTTCGCCCGCTCCTCGAAGTAGCGGGGAAGCTCGGCGATCGAGACCGTAGCCACTTCGGTAAGCCCCTCGAAGTGGCGGAGGGGATGGCCGGTGACGTAGATCCCGAGGGCCTCCTTCTCCATCTTGAGCCGCTCCACCTCGGGCAGGGGCGGAACCTGGGGCAGCGCCGGCTCGCTGGCTTCGGCGAAGAGCCCGGAAAGCCCCGCCCGGGCGTGCTCCTGCTCCGCCGCCGCCCACTTGAGGAGCTCGTCGAGCCCGGCGAGCATCGCCCCCCGTTCGCCGAAGGCGTCGAAGGCCCCGGACTTGATCAACGACTCCACCGCCCGGCGGTTCACCAAATGGAGGTCGAGCCGCTTCAAGAAGTCCCCGAGCGAGGTAAACGGCCCGCCCCGCTCGCGCTCGGCGAGGATCGCCCTCACCGACGCCTCGCCCACGTTCTTCACCGCCGAGAGCCCAAAGAGGATCTCCTCCCCCACCACCCGGAAGTCGAACCCCGAGCGGTTGATGTCGGGCGGGAGCACGGGGATCCCCATCGCCCGCGCGTCGCGGATGTACTCCGCCACCTTGTCCGAGTTCTTGCGCTCCACCGTGAGCAAGGCGGCCATGAACTCGACCGGGTAGTGGGCCTTGACGTAGGCGGTCTGGTAGGCGATCAAGGCGTAGGCGGCGGCATGAGATTTATTAAAGCCATAGTTGGCGAAGGCCTCGAGCATGTCGAAGAGCCGGTTCGCCTCCTCCTCGGGGATCCCCCGCTCGGCCGCGCCTTGGATGAAGCGCTCGCGGTGGCGCTTCATCTCCTCGACCTTCTTCTTCCCCATCGCTCGGCGCAAAAGGTCGGCCTCACCCAGGGTGTAGCCGGCCACCGCGCTCGCGATCTGCATGATCTGCTCCTGGTAGACGGGGATGCCGTAGGTCTCCTCGAGGATCGGCCTTAGGTACTTCTCGGCGTGGGGAAACTCGCTGTAGCTCACCGGCTCCTTGCCGTGCTTTCGCCTTAGGTAGGTGGGGATATTGTCCATCGGCCCCGGGCGGTAGAGGGAGAGGATCGCGATCAGGTCGTGGATCCGCTCGGGGCGGAAGGCGCGCACGGTGTTGGTCATCCCGGTGCCCTCGAGCTGGAAGACCCCCTTGGTCTCGCCGCGCTGGAGCAGCTCGAAGGTCTTCTTGTCGTCGAGGGGTAGGTTGTCGTAGTCGAGCTCGTCCCCCTTCGACTCCTTCACGATCCGGGCGGCCTCTTCCAGGAAGGAGAGGGTGCGGAGGCCGAGGAAGTCCATCTTCAAGAGACCGAGGGCCTCCACCGAGTTCATGTCGTACTGGGTGATGATCTTCTCGCCGCCCCCGGACTCCTTCATCAGGGGCACCAGGTCGGTGAGCGGCCCCTCGCCGATCACCACCCCGGCGGCGTGCACCGAGGCGTGGCGGTTCAGGCCTTCAAGCCGCATCGCCACCTCGATCACCCGCTTGACCTCGGGGTCCCGCTCCATCCAGGCCTTGAGGTCGGGGACGGTCTCGACCGCCTCCTTCAGGGGGATCGGCCGGCCGAACTTGGTGGGGACGAGCTTCGCGATCTCCTCGGCGCGCTTGTGGGGGATGCCGAAGACCCGGGCGACGTCCTTGATCGCGGCCTTACTTGCCATCGTCCCGAAGGTCGCGATCTGGGCCACCCGGTCGGCGCCGTAGCGCTCGCGGACGTACTCGATCACCTCGTCCCGGCGTACGTCGGAGAAGTCGGTGTCGATGTCGGGCATCGAGACCCGCGCCGGGTTCAAAAAGCGCTCGAAGAGGAGGTTGAACTCGAGGGGATCGATGTTGGTGATCCGGGTGGCGTAGGCCACCAGGCTCCCGGCCGCGCTCCCCCGGCCCGGCCCCACGCTGATCCCCTTCTCCTTGGCCCAGTTGATGTAGTCCTGGACGATCAGGAAGTAGCCAGGAAAGCCCATGTCCTCGATGACCTCGAGCTCAAAAAGCGCCCGGGCCAGGATGGCCTCGGCGTCCCAGGTGTGCACCTCCTTGGGGTCGGGCAGGAGGGCGGCGAGCTTCTTCTTCTCCTCCCGCGAGAGCAGCGCGAGCCGCTCGGCGAGGGCCTCGATCCCGCCGTGGGGGGTGGTGTGCCCAAGCTCGCGGAGCACCCGCCGGTAGAAATCCTCGGTGATGCGGTCCGGGTAGCGCTCGGCGAGGCCGCGGAAGGTGAGCTCGGCGAGGTGCTGGGCGTCGGTCTTGCCCTCGGGGGTGGGGTACTTGGGGATGCGGTAGCGCCGTTTCTCGTCCACCGGGAGCTCGACCGAGGCCATCTCGGCGATGAAAACGGTGTTGTCGAAGACCTCGTCCCCCCACTCCTCGGGCGGAAGGGCTTTCCGCATCTCCTCCGGGGTCTTGACGTAGAACTCATCGCAGGGGAACTTCCAGCGGTCGGGGTCGTCCCAGGTGGACTTCGACTGGATCGCGAGCAGCACCTCGTGGGCCTCGGCGTCCTCCCGCTTCACGTAGTGGCCGTCGTTGGTGGCCACCATGCCGAGGCCGTACTTTTTTGCGAACTCCTTTAGGACCGCGTTCACCCGGGCCTGCTCCTCGAGCCCGTGGTTTTGGATCTCGATGAAGAAGTTGTCCTTAAAGATCGAGAGGTACTCGTTCAGGCGCTCCTCGGCCAGGTCCTCGCGCCCGGCCAGGATGAACTGGTTGATCTCCGAGCCCAGGCACCCGGAGAGCACGATCAGGCCCTCGGAGTGCTCCCGGAGGAGCTCGCGGTCGATCCGGGGTTTTTCGTAAAAGCCCTCGAGGTAGGCCCGGGTCGCGAGCCGCACCAGGTTCTGGTAGCCCTTGAAGTCCTTGGCGATCAGGGTGAGGTGGTAGTAGCCCCCGTCCAGACCCTTCCGGCGCTTCCGGTCGAAGCGGCTCTCGGCGGCGACGTAGGCCTCGTAGCCGATGATCGGCTTGACCCCCATCTTGTGGGCCAGGCGGTAGAACTCCACCGCTCCGAAGAGGTTGCCGTGGTCGGTGATGGCAAGCGCGGGGTATTCGGGGCTCGTGGCCTTGACCCACTCTAAGAGGTCCTTGAGCTTGGCGGCCCCGTCCAGGAGCGAGAACTGGGTGTGCTGGTGGAGGTGGGCGAACTTCACCCTTCGAGCATAGCGCGGTATGCTTTCCCCCGTGCGAATCCTTCTCGTTTTTGGCCTTGCGCTCGCCTTCGTCCTGGCCCAAGGGGGGGTGCCGGAACACCGCCTCGCCGGCGAGCCCGCACCCTGGGTGGCGGAAGTTAAGGCACTGGTGGAGAACCCGCGGCGCCTTGCCCCCAACCAGACCGCCGAGATCCCGGAGAAAGGCCTCCTCGTCTACGAGTACGTGAACGTCGCGTTTGCCGGGCGCACCTTCGAGACCGTGCTGCTCGCTGTGAGGAAGGACGACCCCGGGGCGTATGTGCTCGAGCTCACCCCCGGCGCCAAGGGGAAACCCCTCGCCCCCGAGGAGTTCGGCGACGTCCTCCTCCTCGGCGAGGGACCGAACTTCTGGCTCTTTCGGATTCTCGAGGGACCCTTCAAGGACCAGTACCTGGTCTGGTCCACCGCCACCGGCCACCGCGGGGTCGGCGGCGAGGCCGCCCGGGTCTACGCGAAAAAAGCCCTCGCCCAGGAACCGGCGCTCCTTAAGCTCCTGAAGAAGTAGCCGCGGGACATACGTCCCATGACCAGGGTCATGGCCCGACCCCCGGCCCCGCCCTCATGCTTTTCAGGGAAAGGAGGGCGGTATGGACTACAGCTGGATCCAGATCGCGGTCGCAGCGATCTTCTTCTCCGTCGTCGTCACGTTGATCCTCTCCCGCGGCTACGGCTGGCTCTCCCCGACCTTCTGGCGGAACGCGGCAGTGGTGAGTTCCCTCGTCATGACCTTCATCCTGCTCTGGCTCACCTTCGACACCGCCGACCAGGTCCGCCCCGGCTCGGGCCGCATCCCCGACTGGACCGTGATCAACTACGAGATCAAGCTGGTCTGGGACGAGGAGAAACGCCGCCAGGTGCCGGCCGTGGGCCGCGAAACCGGCTTCTTCGGCAAGACCTGGACGAGCGAGGAGGCCTTCGCCCTGATCAACAAGGGCAAGATGACGCTCCAGTCCCGGAACTGCATGGAGTGCCACCAGATCCTGGGCAACGGGGCCTACTACGCCACCGACCTCACCCGGGCCTGGCTCGATCCCTGGTGGGAGGAGCGGATCATGCCCCTCACCGGCGCCAAGACCCGGGAAGAGGCGATGATGGCCTGGCTCAAGGACCCGCCGTCGATGCCGCAGGGGCCCCGGAAGATGCCCAACCTGCGCTTCACCGACGAGGAGCTAAAAGCCCTGATCGCCTTCCTCAAGTGGATGTCGGCGATCGACACCAACGGCTTCCCGCCGCACTTCGCGGTGGCCCAGTAAGGAGGTGGGTATGGCGACTTCCTTCGCAAGGCCCAAGGCCCAGGAACTCTTCGAGTCCCAGAAGCTGGCCCTCGCGTACTTCGCGGTGGCCATCGTTCTCTTCGGCGCCCAGCTCATCTTCGGGCTGATCGCCGCCTACCAGTACATCAACCCGGACTTCCTCCTGGACAAGCTCCCCTTCATGACCAACCGGACCCTCCACGTCAACGCGATGATCGTCTGGCTCCTGGTGGGTCTGATGGGGGGCGTCTACTGGTTCTTGCCCTTAGAGACCGGCCGCGAGGTCGTCGGTATCAAGCTCGCCAAGTTCATCTGGTGGGTGATCGTCGCCGGCGTCACCGTCGTCGTCCTGGTTTACCTCTTCGTCCAGATCGGCCCCGGCAACGCCTTCACCCTCTGGTTCATCAACGAGGGGCGCGAATACATCGAGGCACCGAGATGGGCCGACATCGCGATCGTGGCCTGGGTGGCGGTCTTCCTCTTCAACGTCATCGCCACCACCCTGGCCGCCCGGCGGATCACCGGGCTTCTCGGCGTCCTCATCTTCGACCTGGTGGCCCTCGGCGCCCTCTACACCGCCGGGATGCACTACACCGTGAACGTCACCATGGACCAGTACCTCTGGTGGTGGGTGGTGCACCTCTGGGTCGAGGCCACCTGGGAGGTGCTGGTCGGCGTGCTCATGGGCTGGAGCCTGATGTACCTCCTGGGCACGCCCCGCAAACTGATCGAGACCTGGCTCTTCCTCGAGGTCGCGCTGGTCTTCGGCACCGGCATCCTGGGGCTCGGCCACCACTACTTCTGGATCGGCACCCCGGAGTACTGGATCGGGCTCGGCGGCTTCTTCTCGGCGCTTGAGCCGCTGCCGCTCGTGGCAATGGTGGTCCACGCCCTCTACGACGCGGGCGCCCACCGGATGCACACGGTGAACCGGCCGGCGCTTTTCTGGGCCATCGCCCAGGCGTTTGGCAACTTCATCGGCGCCGGCGTCTGGGGCTTCATGCAAACCCTGCCCCAGATCAACATGTACTCCCACGGCACCCAGCTGGCCGCCGCCCACGGCCACCTGGCCTTCTTCGGCGCCTACCTCGGCACGGTGATGACGCTCATCTACATCGCGGTGCAGAACGTGCGCCGGCCGATCATGATCCCGCTCGACTCCAAGTACTGGAGCTGGGCCTTCGCCCTCATGATCCTCGGGATCGTGGGCATCGCCGGCTCCTTCACCATCTCCGGATTCTCCCAAACGATGATCGAGCGGGCCGAGCTCGGCAGCACCTGGAGCGCCTTCATCCGCTCCTACACCCACCCCTGGTACACCAACACCCTCGGCTGGCGCTACCTCTTCGCCTGGATCTTCGTCGCCGGCTACCTGGTGCTGGTCTACGACCTCCTGACCATCGGGAAACGGAGGGAAAGCCATGCAGCCTAGCCACGAGGTGACCCAGGTCCTGGGGACGATGATCCTCTACGGCTTCACCTTCGTCTTCTCCGCCGGCGTCTACGCCTCCCTCTACGCCGCCGGGATGATCACCGGCAAGCGCTCCCTGATCTTGCTCTCCTACGTCTTCGCCGCCCTCTTGGTCTGGGGCGTCGGCGGCATGCTCCTAAGCGGCCACCTGGACCGCTTCTGGAGCCTTTTGATGCTCTTCGCCGGCACCGTCTACCTCTTCCTGCCGCAGATGACCTGGTGGGCGGTGCGCGAGTTCCACCGCCGGCACATCGCCGTCGAAAGGGGGTAAGGACCGATGGATGTCGCACGCGTCGAGGTCTACCTGGACAACCAGGACGAGCCCTTCGCGGTGCTCGAGAAACCACCCTTCACCCTCGAGCTCGACCCCTCCGGGCTCTCCGAGGGCACCCACTACCTGATCGCGGTGGTCCACTACGCCGACGGCTCGGTGGACCACCACGAGTACGTCTTCGAGGTGGCCCGAAAAGGCCCGGTCTACGCCGGGCACATCGCCCGGGCGCCGATCATGGCGCCGATCGAGGTCCGCATGGTGGACAGCGTCGAGCTCGAGGCCCCGGCCAAGCCCGACTTCTTCCGCTACGCGCTGCTCCCGGTGCTGCTTTTCTTGATCTTCGCCGGCACCGCGACCTGGCTCGCTTACTACGGCGAGAACGCGATTCCCGGCGGAGCGCTGGCCGCCGCCCAGGTCGAGACCGAGGAGGAGGCTAAGACCCCGGCCGCCGCCGGGCTCGACGACGGCAAGGCCCTTTACCAGCGGCTCTGCGCGAGCTGCCACCAAGCCGACGGCCGGGGGATGCCCCCGACCTTCCCCGCGCTCGCCGGCAACGAGAACCTGAAGGACGCCGAGTACGTGATCAAGACCGTGCTCCACGGCAAACCGGGGACCGCGATGCCGCCCTTTGCCGCCCAGCTCGACGACCAAGCGGCGGCGGCGGTGGTCAGTTACATCCGCACCGCCTGGGGCAACGACTTCGGCCCGGTGACGCCGGAGGAGGTCGCGCGTTTACGCTAGCTTAACCCGGAGGGGTTTGAATAAGGGATGTCCGGGCGCGGCGTTTGGAAAGGTGGGTGATTGGTATGAGGAAACGCGTTTGGGTAGGGCTTTTCGCGGTGCTTCTCGGGGCCTTCGCGCTGGCCCAGCAGGCGGTGCCGAAGCTCACCCCCGAGGAGATGGAGCGCGCCAAGGAGATCTACTTCCAGCAGTGCGCCGGCTGCCACGGCGTGCTCCGTAAGGGCGCCACCGGTAAGAACCTCGAGCCCGAGAACCTCTTGAAGCAGGGCAAGGGCGTCGACTACCTCAAGACCATCATCACCAACGGCTTCGGCGGGATGCCCGCCTGGGGCAAGCTGGGGATCCTCTCCCCCGAGGAAGTGGACCTCATGGCCCGCTTCCTCCTGAACCCGGTGCCCGAGCCGCCGCCCTGGACCTTCGCCGAGGCCAAGGCCACCTGGCGGGTCCTGGTCCCGGTGAACGAGCGCCCCAAGGCCCCGGAGACCAAGCGCAACTGGGAGAACTACTTCGGCGTCATCCTCCGCGACGTGGGTAAGGTGGCGATCGTCGACGGCGACACCAAGGAGCTGGTCGCGATCCTGCCCACCGGCTACGCCACCCACATCCTCCGCTCCTCCAAGGACGGCCGCTACTTCTACACCATCGGCCGCGACGGCTGGGCGAAGATCATCGACCTCTGGATGGAGAAACCCAAGGTCGTGGCCGAGATGCGCGCCTGCCTCGACGCCCGCTCGATCGACACCTCGAAGTACGAGGGCTACGAGGGCAAGTACGCGATCATCGGCTGCTACTGGCCGAGCGCCTTCCTGGTGGTGGACGGCCAGACCCTCGAGCCCATCAAGATGGTCTCCACCCAGGGCTACGTGAAGAGCCAGGGCGAGTTCCTCCGGGAAAACCGCGTGGCCTCGATCGTGAGCTCCCACTTCAGCCCCGAGTGGATCGTCAACATCAAGGAGGCGGGCCAGACCTGGCTGGTGGACTACGACAAGATCGATAAAAAGGGCCGGCCGGTCAGCATCACCGTGATCGACACCGAGCGCTTCCTCCACGACGGCGGCTGGGATAAGTCGAAGCGCTACTTCCTGGTGGCGGCGAACGCGATGAAGAAGATCGTGGTCATCGACGCCAAGACCCGCGAGTTCGTCGCCAGCATCCCGGTGGGCGACAAGCCCCACCCCGGCCGCGGCGCCAACTGGGTGCATCCGAAGTACGGTCCGGTCTGGGCCACCGGCCACATCAAGGACAACAAGATCGCGGTGATCGGGACCGACCCCGAAGGCCACCCCGAGTACGCCTGGAAGGTGGTCAAGATGATCGAGGCGCCCTACCCGGGCAACCTCTTCATCAAGACCCACCCGAAGAGCCCCTGGCTGATCGTGGACTTCCCGGTGGCGCCCACGCCCGAGGCCAACGCGACCCTCTGCGCCTGGCAGAAGGACGACCTGGAGAAGGATCCCATCTGCTGGCAGGTGCCGGGCGCGCTTGAGAAGAAGGCCCGGATGGTGCACATCGAGTTCAACAAGGACGGCACCGAGTTCTGGGTCTCGGCCTGGGGCAACGTCGACACCCCGACCTTCATCGTCGTCTACGACGCCCAGACCCTCAAAGAGAAGGCCCGCATCACCGGCGACTGGGTGATCACCCCGACCGGTAAGTTCAACGTCTACAACACCGCCAACGACATCTACTAAACGGGCCTCACCTCCCGCCGCGGCGCCCTAGCGGCGCCGCGGCATGAACTTGGCGAGGAGGTAGGCGGGCTCGGTGACCACCACCTTGCGCCCGTCGAGCTCGATCAGCCCCTCGCGGTAGAGCTTCCAGAGCTTGCGGCTCACGATCTCGGGGACGGTGCCGAGGAGCGCCGCGAGCTCGGCGTTGGTAGGGAGCTCGAAGCCCTGCCCCTCGGCCTCGAGCCGCTCCACCAGGTAGCCGACGAGGCGCTCGAGCACGTCCTGAAAGGTGAGCTTGGCGATGAGCCGGATCAGCGCCCGCTGCCGCCGGGCCAGGTAGCGAAGCGCCCCCCGGCCCACCGCTGGCTCCTCCTCCAAGAGCGCGAGGAAGGCCTCCTTCGGCACCGCCAGCACCTGGGCGGCGGTCACCGCCTCCGCCGAGGCGGGGTAGCGGGCCTCGTCCAGGAAGACCGCCACCTCGGCGAGCGAGGACCCGGGGCCCTCGAGGTGGAGGACGATCTGCCGGTCGCCGTCGGGGTGGCCCTTGTAGACCTTGACCCAGCCCTCGACCACCACGAAAAACCGCTCCACCGGGTCCCCCTCGAGGAAGAGGACCCCGCCCCGGTCGAGCGTCCGGAGCTCGCTCGCGCGGGCGAGGCGGCGAAGCCCTTCCGCGCTCGCCGCCTCCAGGAACTCGACCTTGGCCAAGACGTGCTCGGGCGTGCGTCGTCCCATCGGCGATATACGCTAAGTCTACGATGATCCCCCGCTACCAGACCCCGGAGATGGCGGCGCTTTGGAGCGAGGAGGCGAAGCTCCGCCGCTGGGCCGAGGTGGAAAGGCTCGCGCTAGCCGCCTGGGAGCGGCTCGGCCGGGTGCCAAAAGGGCTTTCGGAGCGGCTTGCCCGGATCCTTGAGGAGCGGCCGATCGGCCCCGAGTTCGCCCGGCGGGTGGCCGAAAGAGAGCGCGAGACCCGGCACGACCTCGCCGCCTTCGTCGACGTCCTCGGCGAGTGGACGGGGGACCCCGAGCTCCGGCGCTACCTCCACTTCGGCCTGACCAGCACCGACGTGGTGGACACCGCCCAAAACCTCGCCCTGAAGGAGGCCCTTACCCTCATCCTCGAGGCGCTCAGGGAGCTGCTCGAGGCCCTCAGGGAAAAAGCCCTTCGCTACAAGGACCTCCCCGCGGTGGGCCGCACCCATGGCGTCCACGCCGAGCCCACCAGCTTCGGCCTCAAGTTCGCGCACTTTTTCGCCGCCTTCCTCCGCCACCGCGAGCGGCTGGTCGGGGCCCGGGAACGGGTGGCGGTGGCCAAGCTCTCGGGGGCGGTAGGGAACTACGCGATGGTGCCGCCCGAGGTCGAGGCCCAGGTCGCCCGCGCGCTCGGGCTTTCCCAAGACCCGGTCACCACCCAGGTCACCCCCCGGGACCGGCACGCCGAGCTCTTTGCCGCCCTTGCCCTGCTCGGGGCTGAGCTCGAGCGCCTGGCGGTGGAGATGCGGCACCTCGCCCGCACCGAGGTGGGCGAGGTCGAGGAGGGCTTCGCCGCTGGGGTGCAGAAGGGCTCCTCGGCAATGCCCCACAAGAAGAACCCGGTGGGGTTCGAGAACGTCTCGGGCCTTTCCCGGATGCTCCGGGCCTACCTCACCCCCGCGCTCGAGAACGTGGCGCTCTGGCACGAGCGCGACATCAGCCACTCCTCGGTGGAGCGGATCGCCCTCCCGGACGCCACCACCCTGGCCCACTACCTGCTCCGCCGGAGCGCGGGGTTGCTTCGGAACCTGGTGGTGCACGAGGACCGGATCCGGGAAAACCTCGAAAGGACCCGGGGCCTGGTCTATAGCCAGCGGGTGCTCAGCGCGCTCATCGAAAAGGGTCTCGCCCGGGACGAGGCCTACCGGCTCGTCCAGCGGGCGGCGCTACTTACCTGGGAAGAGGGGCTGCACTTCGAAAAGGCCCTGAAATCCGCCGGCGTGCCCCTTTCCGACGAAGAACTCGCGGCGCTCTTCGACCCCGGTTTCTACCTCCGGTACGTGGATGACCTCTACCGCCGGGTGGGGCTGTTGTAGCCTTAGGAAAAGGTCTTGGAGAAGGAGGCGCGATGGCCGTCCGCGGACTCACCTTCGACTTCTGGGGCACCCTCTTCACCGAGGGGCCGAAGTTCCTAGAGCTCGTGCTCCCCAAGCGCTACGAGATCCTCCTCGACGCCACCAGCGAGGCCGGCGTCCCCGCCGACGAGGAGGCGGTGCGCCAGGCCTACCGGGCGGCCTCGGCCGCCTTCCGGGCCGCCTGGGAGGCCGGGGAGCACATGTCCAACTTCGACCGGGTCGCCTACATCTTCAAAAACCTCGGCGTCCCCTACGACGAGGGCCTGGTGGCGCTGACCGCCCGTAAGCTCGAGGACGCCGCGCTCGAGGGCGACCTAATCCCGCTTCCCGGCACCCGGGAGGCGATCCCCGCCCTCGCCGAGAAGTACCCGCTCGGGATCGTCTCCGACACCGGGCTCACCCCGGGCCGGGTGCTCCGGGAGCTCCTCGCCCGGGAGAACTTCGCCCGCTACTTCTACGCGATGAGCTTCTCCGACGAGACCGGGGCGGTCAAGCCCAGCCCCGAGGCCTTCCACCACGCGCTGGAGAAGATGGGGGTCGCGCCCAAGGAGGCGCTTCACACCGGCGACCTCCCCCGGGCCGATGTCGAGGGCGCCTTCCACGCCGGCTACACCTTCGCCGTGCTCTACACCGGCCGCACCGCCCGGGAGCCCACGGGGGTGCAGCCCACCGCGGTACTCTCTGACCACCGCGAGCTCGTCAAGCTACTCCCCCGGCTTCGCTAGCAGCACCCCGAAGCCCGGGGGGTGGAACTCGGGGAAGTCGGGGTTCCCCTTCCGGTGGGGCGGTCGCGCCACCCGGTCGGCGGGGTGGGGCTCGCCCCGGCGGCAGTAGGGGCAGTCGGGCCGCTCCTTGTACCGGGTCACCCGGGCGGGGATCCCCATCACGATCGCGTGGGGGGGCACGTCCCTGGTGACCACCGCCATCGTCGCCACCATCGCGTCGTCGCCGATCTTGACCCCGGCGAGCACGGTGGCGTGGTAGGTGATCCGGACCCCGGTGCCGAGCAGGGTGTGCTTCAGGGTGACGTCGGCCTGCTCGCGGACGTCGTGGGTGTGGCTGTAGATGTTGGCGTAGTCGGCGATCGAGACCCGGTCCATCAGGGTGATGCCGCCGATGTCGTCGAGGAGGACGTGGCGGTGGACGACGACGTCTTCGCCGAGCTCGAGGTTGTAGCCCACCGAGAACTCGACGTTCTGGAAGAACTTGGGGTTTTTCCCCACCCGCTTGAAGATGAAGGGGGCGAGCGCCGCCCGGATCCGGACCCCGCTGTGGATGCTCTGGCCGAGGGGGGTCTGATCGAGGCTCTTCCAGAGCCAGAGCAGGGGCTTGACCCTTTGAAACTTCTCTTGGTCGGTGGCGGCGTAGTACTCGGCCTCGAAGGTGACGTTCGCGGGGTCGAGGGCGAGCGCGGCCATGGGGGCGCGCTCGGCGAGCTCCTCGAAGCTCGTCCCGTAGAGGACCTCGGCGAGGATCTCCCGCACCAAAAGGCGCCGGTCGGTGGCGGGGTCGGAAAGGCGCTCGGTGAGCTCGCCGAGGAAGCGGGTAAGCGTCTCCTCGGCCTCAGGCGTCACTTGCCGCGGCAGGAGCCAGGGCATGGGATTATCTTGCCGGCCGCGCCCTCGGCGCGCAACTAGCGGTAGCCGAGCTCTCGGAGCGCCTCCGGGTCCTTGCGCCAGTTCTCGTAGACCTTGACCCGGAGGTCGAGGTAGATCTTGCGGTTTAGGAAGACCTCGAGCTGCTTACGCGCCGCCTGTCCGATCTCCTTGAGCTTGCGCCCGCCCCGGCCGATCACGATGGGCTTGTGGGCTTCGCGCTCGACGTAGAGGGTGGCGGCGATGTAGAGCACGCCGTTTTCCCGCTCGGCGACCTCGTCCACCTTGACCGCGATCGAGTAAGGGACCTCCTCGTAGAGGCGCTTCATCGCCTCCTCGCGGATGATCTCGGCGATCCACTCCTCGAAGGGCTGATCCGAGCGGGCGAAGTCCTCGGGGTAGTAGAAGGGCCCCTCGGGGAGGTGGGCGAGGATCTCGGCCTTGAGCTCGGCCACCTCCTTCTCGTCGAGGGCGCTGATCGCCCGTACCTCGTCCACTTCAGGGAGGAGCTCCCGGTAGGCGGCGAGGGCCTCGTCGGGGTACTTGGCGGCGTCCTTCTTGTTTCCCACCAGGTAGATCGGGACCTTGCCCAAAAGGGGCTTTAGCGCCTCGGCCACCATCCGGTCTTCCTCAGTGGGCGGGTGGCGGAGGTCCACGAGCCAGAGGATCAGGTTCACGTCGGAGAGCGCCTCCCGGACCTGCTCGTTGATGTAGTTTCCGAGCGCGTCCATAGGGCGGTGGAGGCCGGGCGTGTCCACGAAGACCGCCTGCCGGTTGCCCTCGGTGAGCACCCCCCGCACGCTCTTCCGGGTGGTCTGGGGACGGGGGCTGATCGGCGCCACCTTGACCTCAAGGAGGTTGTTGAGGAGCGTGGACTTGCCCACGTTGGGCTTGCCCACGATAGCCACGAAACCGGAATAGGTCTTCTCGTTCACAAGACCCAGGATAAAGCCCGAAGGGGGATAGAGTGACCCCGTGGAGGCACGCTGGCTCGCGCTCGCGCTCACCCCGGGGGTGGGGCCGAGGCGCTTTCTGAAGGCCAAAGCCCGCCACCCCGAGGACCCGGAGGCGGCGGCGGGTGCCCTCGGGCCCGATATTCTCGCGGCTTACCGGAAGGTGCGAGAAGAGGGCGTCGCCCAGCGGGTGCTCGAGCGGGCCGAAGCCCTCGGCGTTCGCGTCCTCGGGCCCGGAGATTCCGGCTACCCCGAGGGACTTTTGCACCTCGCCGACCCGCCGGTCCCCCTTTTCGCCAAGGGCGAGCTCCCGCCCTGGGAAGGGGCGGTGGCGATCGTGGGCACCCGGCGGGCGAGCCCCTGGGCGAAGGGGTTTTCCTGGGAGCTCGCGCGGGCGCTCGCCGAGGCCGGGGCGACGGTAGTCTCCGGCCTCGCCCGGGGCATCGACGCCGCCGCCCACCGGGGGGCGCTCGAGGCCGGGGGGGAAACCCTCGCGTTGCTCGGGAGCGCCCTCGACCGGATCTACCCCCCGGAGCACCGGGAGCTCGCAGAAAGGATGGCGCTCGTCTCCGAGTTCCCCTTTGGCACCGGGCCGAGGCCGGAGCACTTCCCCAGGCGGAACCGCCTGATCGCGGCGCTCGTTCGGGCGGTGGTGGTGGTCGAGGCGCCGGAGCGCTCGGGAGCGCTGATCACCGCCCGGTACGCGCTCGAGCTCGGGCGCGAGGTCCTCGCCGTCCCCGGCCGCCCCACCGACGGAAAAAGCCTGGGGGCAAACCGGCTGATCCAGGACGGGGCCGCGCCGGTGCTTGATCCCGAGGCGCTCCTTTTGCACCTGGGCCTCGAGCGAAGACCCAAAGCGCGCCCCGCGCCCCCGCCCCACCTGGAGGCGCTTTACCGGGCCCTCCGGGAGGCGGGGGAGGTGCTTCCCGACGACCTCGCCCAGCAAGCGGGGCTCGAGGCTTCGGCGGTGCTTGCGGGGCTCGCTGAGCTCGAGCTCCTCGGCCTCGCCGAGGCCCTCCCCGGGGGGAGGTACAGGGCGCGGTGAAAAGGGGAGCCGTATGCGCCGAATGGCCCAAAAACGACCGGACCCTGACCGTCGCAAGCCTTCTCTTCTTTGGCGGCATGACCCTGCTCGCCCTCCGGCTCCTCGCCACCGGCGACCCGGTGGAAAAAACGCTCGGCGCACTCGCCCTCGCCCTCAGCCTGCTCCTCGCCCTTTGCGCCGGCCACCAGCTCCTAAACCCGCCACCCGAGCGCTACTCTTTGGAAGACGGCACGATTCGCTTCGGCGGGGAAAGCCTCGCCCTCTCCGCGGTTCGCTCGGCCCGAGTCGAGCGCCGCCCCGCCTGCCCGCTTCTGAAGCACACGCTCACTGAGCTCGCCCTGGTGCTCGAGGCCAACACCGGCGAGCGCCTCGCCCTGCCCCTCACCCACAAAGGCTGGGAACGGGTCTATGAGGCTTTAAGCACGCGCCGCCCCGAGCTCGGGCTTCGCCCCTGGCACGAGGACCTCCTCGTCCTGGAGGAACTGCTCCGCGCCCGCGGCGCCGTCCGCCCCCGGAAAACGTCCGGCTCGTGCGTGAGAACTTCTACCTGGGCGTGTTCGCGGCCTTCCTCGTCGTGCTCCTTCTCCCCCTCGCCCTCGTGCTCCTTCCCCTCCCCCGCTGGATCCTGGACAACGCGGTTCCCTTCGCCACCCCGCTCGCCTTCCGGGTCTACTACCGCGTCGTCCGAAAACGGCTTCGGATCGAAACGGACCGGGGCGCCCGGGAGATCCCCTAGGCGCCCCGGTCAAGAAGACCGCTACTTCCCGTACTTCTCGAGCGCCTTCTCAACGAAGGCGTTGGTGTAGGTCTTTTCGAGCTCCACCTTAGCCTTTGCGAGCTTCTCGTCGAACATGCTGAGCACTTTGTAGGCGGTCTTCGGCCCCTCGGGCGGGAAGCGGCCGTCCTCGCTGAACATGGAAAGCGAGTTGGCGACGATCTTCCGGTAAAGCTCGGGGTCGTTTTGGTAGTAGCTCTTCGGCATGATCGCCACCACCTCGTCGGCGCTCTTGCCACGGAGCCAGACCAAGGCCCGCACCATCGCGTTCACCAGCCGCTGGGTGGTCTCGGGGTACTTCTCGACGAAGCTCCGCTTGGTGTAAAGCGTCGCGGCCGGGTAGGGGCCGCCGAAGACCCGGATGGTGTCCTCGGGCTTCCGGGTATCCACCAGCACCTTCAAAAGCCCCCGGGCCTCGAGGGTGGTGATCACCGGCTCCACGTGGCTGATCGCGTCCACCGTGCCCCGCTCGAAGGCGGCGATCGCCGAGGACCCGCCGCCCACGCCGATGATCGAGACGTCGGTGGGTTTAAGCCCGTTCTTTACGAGCAGGTAGTAGACGAAGTAGTTGGTCGAAGACCCAGGCTTGGTCACCCCCACCTTGCGCCCTTTGAGGTCCTTGACCGATTTGATCTCGTCCGCGAGCTTCGACTGCACCCCGAGCACGATCCCGGGGTACTTGCCGACCAGGACCGTGCCCACCAGGTCGCGGCCCTGGGCCTGCAGCCGCACGATGTGGTCGAAGTAGCCCATGACCACGTCGGCCGAGCCCCCGAGCATCGCCTTGAGCGCGGCCGAACCGCCCTTGAAGTCCTGGATCTCGACGTCGAGCCCCTCGTCCTCGAAGTAGCCGAGCTGCTCGGCGACGGTGAGCGGCAGGTAGACGACCAGGCTCTTGCCGCCCACCGCGAGCACGACGTGCTTCTTCTCCGGGGCCGCGGCGAGCGCGAACCCCACCAACGCCAGGACCGCCAGTACCCACTTCTTCATACCGTCCCTCCTTCCCGGCCGGGCTCCGGCCGCCAGACCAAGAGGCGGGCCTCCACCCGGCTTACCGCCCAGTCGAGAAGCACCACGAAGACCGCGAGCACCACCATGCCGGCGAAGACCCCGGTGGTGTCGAAGACGCCCTCGGCCTGGGAGATCAGGTAGCCAAGCCCCTTGGCCGCCCCCAGGTACTCGCCGACCACCGCCCCGATCACCGCGAAGCCGATCGAGGTCCTGAGCGAGGAGAAGATCCAGCTCGCGGCCGAAGGCAGGTAGACGTGCTTTAGGAGCTCGCGCCCGCTCGCACCGAGCATCCGGGCGTTCGCCAGCACCACCGGGTTCACCTCCTTGATCCCCTGGTAGGTGTTGAAGAAGGCGACGAAAAAGACCAGCGTGACCCCGAGGGCCACCTTGCTCGCCACCCCGAGCCCAAACCAAAGGGTGAAGATCGGCGCGAGGATCACCCGGGGGATCGAGTTCATCGCCTTGATGAAGGGGTCGAGCACTGCGCTCGCGGTGGGCGCGAGGGCGAGCCAGAGCCCCATCACCACCCCGAAGACGGTGCCGATCACGAAGGCGAGCAAGGTCTCCCAAAGGGTGATCCAGAGGTGGCCGTAGATCTCGCCGGTCTGGAACCACTCCGCGATGCGGGCGGCGATGTCGCTGGGTTTCGAGAAGAAGAAGGCGTCCACCCAGCCGAGCCGCACTGAAAACTCCCAGCCGAGCACCAGGAAAAGCAGCAAAAGCACCTGAAGGAGCCGCACCCTAGCGCGCATGGGCCCGCATCACCTCCTCGCGAAGGAGCGACCAGATCTCCCGGTGGATCTTGAGGAAGTCCTCGGTGAGCCGCACCTCGGCCACGTCCCGGGGGCGGGGCAGCTCGACCTGGAAGTCGCCCACGATCCGGCTCGCGGGTCCGGCGGAGAAGACCACCACCCGGTCGGCGAGGGCGATCGCCTCCTCGAGGTCGTGGGTGACGAAGAGCACAGTCTTCCTGTCCTCCTGCCAGAGCGCCAGGAGCTCGTTTTCCATAAGCTGCCGGGTCTGCACGTCGAGGGCGCCGAAGGGCTCGTCCATGAGCAGGATCTTGGGCCGGAGGATGAGCACCTGGGCGAGCGCGACCCTTTTCTTCATGCCGCCCGAGAGTTGGTGGGGGTAGTGGTCTTCGAACCCGGCAAGCCCCACCTTGGCAAGCCATATCCGGGCCCGCTCCCGCGCCTCGCGTTCGTGCACCCGCCGGAGCAAGAGCCCGAGCATCACGTTCTCGAGCGCGGTCTTCCAGGGGAAGAGGCTATCAGCCTGGAAGAGGTAGCCGGCCTGGCGGTTTAAGCCCGTTAGGGCCTCGCCAAAGATCCGCACCTCCCCCTCGGCCGGCGGCCGGAGCCCGGCCACGATGTTTAAAAGCGTGCTCTTCCCGCAACCGGTGGGGCCGACGATGGCGACGAACTCCCCCGCCCTCGCCTCGAGATTCACGCCCTGGATCGCGACGTAATCGCCGAAACGCTGGGATACACCGAGGAGCTGGATGGCGGGTGCGCTTGCATCCTCTCGCATGATTTTGCGCGATTGTAATCCCCCACCCCTTCCCGGAGCAAGCGCATCGCCCCCGGTGACGCT
Organism: Thermaceae bacterium; assembly: GCA_015490435.1. GTDB lineage: Bacteria > Deinococcota > Deinococci > Deinococcales > Marinithermaceae > WFXV01. The sequence continues at coordinate 6,946 of WFXV01000083.1, read as the reverse complement.
CTGGTGACGCCCAAGCCCCAGGGTGAGAAAGGGGGTATACGTATGGGAAAGACGGGAGCAAAAGCGTTTCTTTTCGCCCTGATCCTCCTCCTCGCCGCCTGCGGGAACAAGGGCGAGCCCTTCCAAGTGGTGCGGGCCTTCCCCGAGGACGGCTACCAGGGGTTCCGCAAAAACGAGGTCATCGAAATCGCCTTCAACGCCCCGGTGGACGAAGCCAGCCTTCCCGCTGCCTACCGCTCGGAAAGCGAGGGGCTAAAGCCCGATCAGGTCACGCTTAGCCTGCACGATGGGGGTCGCGTGCTCGAGATCGCTCCCCAAAACCCCCTGCCTTATAGCCCAGACGAAACCCGCCTTCACTTCCGCTTCACCCTCGGGACCGAGCTCAGGGACCGGCGCGGGCGGCACCTCGCGGCCCCCTTCACGGTAACCTTCTCCACCCTGCGCACCCGGAAGGCCGCCATTCTGAGCGAAGCGGCCCTCGACGGCTTCGTGGCCGAGTCCCGAAGTGGAAACGAGGTCCAGTACCTGGTCTCCTCAGACAGCGATTACACTGCCGTCGGCGACAGCATCTACGACCAAACCATCCGCGGCTTTCTCGCCTTCGCCTGGCCCGAGGACCTGGTCGAACCCTTGACCGCCGAGCTGCGACTTTTTGTCCCCTCGGTGAAGGGAGATCCCTTCCAAAAACTCGGCAAGCTCGCCTTTGAGCTGATGGACCTCGGCGACCGACTCGGCCCCGCCGACTACCTGAACCCGCCCCTGATCCCGCCCACCCACTTCGAGGACGGAAGCGGCTTCGCGGTGGGCCAGTACCTCACCTATCCACTCACCGACTACGCCGAAGCGGCCTTTGCGCGCGGGCTTTCTAGGTTGGACCTGAGGCTCTCCTTCGAGGCCGGAACCAACCAGGACCAAAGCGCGGACGCAATCCTCCTCTACACCCGGGAAGCGGCGGACAAGGCCGACCCCGAGCTGCTCCCCACCCTCTTCCTGACCTACCTCGCGCCCTAAGGGAGCCCATACCCATTCCCCTGAAGCGGGCTCTGGTATCCTCGCGGCGTGGTCGAGCGGGTCTACCTGGCGAAGCCCCGGGGGTTTTGCGCCGGGGTGGTGATGGCGATCCGGGCGGTGGAGAAGGAGGCCCGCCGCTCCGAGGGCGACCTCGTCGTCTACCACCAGATCGTGCACAACGAGACCGTGGTCCGGCGCCTCGAGGAGGAGTACGGGGTGCACTTCGTCGAGGACCTCGACGAAATCGAGGAGCTGAAAAAACGCCACCGGCTCTCGGGCAAGATCGTCTTCTCGGCCCACGGCGTCGCCCCTCAGGTCCGGCGCAAGGCGGCCGAGCTCGGGCTCTTGCAGATCGACGCCACCTGTCCGCTGGTCACCAAGGTCCACACCGAAGCCAAGAAGTACGCCGCCCTCGGCTACACCATCTTGCTGATCGGCGACTCCGCCGACCACCAGGAGGTGAAGGGCACCCTGGGAGAGGCGCCGGAGAACACGATCCTGGTGGCGGTGCACACCCAGGTGGGCAAGGACCCGCGCCTCGCCGATCCCCGCACCGTTGAGGTCCCGGACCCCGAGAAGGTGGTGGTCCTCACCCAGACCACCCTGAGCGTGGACGACACCGACGCCACCATCGCGATCTTGAAAGAGCGCTTTCCCAAGCTCGTCACCCCCTCCCGCTCCGACCTCTGCTACGCCACCAAAAACCGCCAGGACGCGGTGCGCCGCCTGGCCCGCCACGTTGACCTCTTCCTGGTGCTCTCGAGCCGCCACTCCTCCAACGGGATGCGGCTTTTCGAGCTGGCCTCGGCGCTTACCCGGGCGGTGCGGATCGACGGCCCCGAGGACCTAAAGGAGGACTGGTTCGAGGGGGTGCGGCACGTGGGGATTACTTCAGCGGCGAGCACCCCCGAGGACCTGGTCCAGGGCACGGTCGCCTGGCTGAAGGCGCGCTGGCCGAACCTCGAGCTCCGGGAGGACGGCGAGTGGGAGCAGATCCGCTTCCGGGAACCCAGACCCAAAACCCCCGAGGAGGTCCTGGCCGAGCTTTGAACGCCGAATACGCCTTTGCGGTCGCGCCGATGCTCGAGCGCACCGACCGCCACTTCCGCTACCTCTTCCGCCAGATCAGCCAGCGCGCCCGGCTCTACACCGAGATGGTGGTGGACCAGGCGATCCTCCGGGGCGACCGCGCGCGGCTCCTCGACCACCGCGAAGAGGAGCGCCCCCTCGCCCTCCAGATCGCCTCCCGCGAGCCCAAGGACGCGGCCCGGGCGGCGAGGCTCGCGCTCCCCTTCGGCTTCGACGAGATCAACCTGAACGTCGGCTGCCCCTCGGAAAAGAGCCAGCAGATGGGGATCGGGGCGGTGCTCTTTCGCGAGCCCGAGCGGGTAGCGGCGATCCATCAGGCGGTCTACGCCGAGACCGGCGTTCCCCTCACCGTCAAGCACCGCCTCGGCCTCGACGAGGACGAGGGCTACGCGCCGCTCGCCCGCTTCGTCGAGCGGGTGGCCGGCGCCGGGGTGCGGGTCTTCATCGTCCACGCGCGAAAGGCGCTGCTTTCGCTCTCCACCCGGAAAAACCGCGAGGTCCCGCCGCTCCGCCACGACCTCGTCTACCGGCTGAAACGCGACTTCCCCGAGCTCACCATCGTCACCAACGGGGGGATCGGCACCCTGGAGGAGGTCCGCCAGCACCTCGCCCACGTGGACGGGGCGATGGTGGGCCGCGCCGCCTACGAGGACCCCTGGCGGTTTTCCCGGGTGGACGCCGAGGTCTTCGGCCTCGCCCGCCAGCCGGAGCGCTGCCAGGTGGCCCGGCAGATGCTCGCCTACCTCGAGGAAGAGCTCGCCCGGGGCACCCCGGGGCGGGCGGTGGTGCGGCACCTCGTCCCCCTCTTCCGGGGGGTCCCGGGGGCCCGGGCCTGGCGCCGGGCGCTCACCGAGGGGCCGGCGACGCCGGAGGCGCTCGAGCGCGCCCTCGCTTTAGTAGAATGCAGCAAATGAACACCCTTGCCCTTATCGTCCTCGGCCTTCTGGTCTTGGTCGTGGCCTTCGCGGTCGCCACCTACAACCGCCTGATCGGCCTCAAGAACCAGATCGACTACGCCCGGGGGGCGATCGAGGCCCTGCTCAAGAAACGCTTCGACCTCATCCCCAACCTGGTGGCCACAGTCAAGGCCTACGCCAAGCACGAGCGGGAGACCCTGGAGCGGGTCACCGAGCTCAGGAGCCGGATCGGCCGGACCAAGAGCGACGACGAGCGCTTCCGGCTCGAGGGCGAGCTCGGGGGGCTCTTGGGCCGGCTCCTCGTGCAGCTCGAGGCCTACCCCGAGCTCAAGGCCAATGAAAACTTCCTCCAGCTCCAAGCCGCCCTCAACGAGATCGAGGAACAGCTCGCCGCTGCCCGCCGGAGCTACAACGCCGCCGTGGTCCAGTTCAACAACGCGGTGGAGATGTTCCCCTCGAACCTCGTCGCCCGGGCGATGGGCCTCGTCCCGCGGCCGGTCTTCGAGGCCGGCGAGGCGGCCCAGGCGGCGCCCCGGGTGGGCGACCTCTTCGGGTCCTAGCCCTTGGATCTCAAGACCTACGCCAGACTCCGCGCGAAGATCCCCGGCCTCGAGGCCGAGCGCCGGCTGGCCTGGGCCCTTTTGCTCTTGGTCTGGGTGGGCGGACTCGGGCTCGGCGGGAGCCTCGGGGTGATGCTCGTGAAGCTCGGCGCCCCGCCGCTTTACCCCCTCCTCGCCCTCGCCGGCGGGGGCGCCGCCGCGCTTTGGCTGAGCCCGGCGGTGCTCTATCCCTACAAGCGGCGCTTCAAGCGGGAACTCGTGAAACCCCTACTCGAGGGGCAGTTCGAGAACGTGGCCTACGCGCCGCTCGGGAGCGTGAGCCCGCTCGAGGTCGAGGCCAGCCTGCTCTTCGAGAGCTTTCCCCCCGAGGCCTTCTCCGGCGAGGACCTGGTGACCGGGCAGGTCCGGGGGGTCTCGGTGAAGTTCTCCGAGGTCCGGATCCGCCCCTGGGTGCGGGAGCGGGAGCGGTTTTTCGGCAAGCGGTATGAGCTCGAGCCCGGCGTCTTCGCCGGGCTCTTCTTCGTCGCCGACTTCCACAAGCCCGCTCCCGGGGTGGTGGTCGCCTACCCCGAGCGCTGGCTCTTTAGGAAGCCGCCCGTGGACCTGATCCCGGTCCGCATGGAGGACCCGCGCTTCGAGCGCCACTTCCGGGTCTACGCCTCCGACCGCCTCTTCGCCTTCTACGCCCTCTCCCCGGCGCTGCTCGAGACGCTCGCCCGCTTCGCCGAGGAAACCGGCCCCCTGGCCTTCGCCATCGCCTACGGCAAGCTCTACCTGGCGGTCCCCGGGGGCGACCGGCTCGAGCCCCCGCTCCTCGGCTCGCTGAAAAGCCCCGCCCTCTACCAGGGCTTCCTCGACGAGGTGGAGCGCTTCCTCGCCCTGGTTGAGGCCCTCCGGCTCAACCGCCGGATCTGGGGCCAAATGTCCTAAACCCCCTAGGGGTACGCTAAAAACGAACAAACCAATCTCCGAAAGGGGGCAGTCCATGAGCGAAGCCAAGGATTTCCTAAAGGCGCGGGACTTTCTGCTTTCGCACCGGACCGACTACGAGGCCGCCTACCGGGGGTTTGCCTGGCCGCGGCCGGAGCGGTTCAACTGGGCGCTCGACTACTTCGACCCGCTGGCCGAGCGGAAGCCGAACGCCCGGGCGCTTTGGATCGTGGACGCGTCGGGCGCCGAGGAGGTGCGCACCTTCGGCGAGCTTAAAGAAGCCTCCAACCGGGTGGCGAATTTCCTGAAGGAGCTGGGCGTGGGCCCGGGGGACCGGATTCTCCTCATGCTCGGCAACGTGGTGCCGCTATGGGAGACGATGCTCTCCGCGATCAAGCTGGGGGCGGTGGTGATCCCTGCCACCACCCTGCTCACCGGCGACGACCTCAAAGACCGCCTGGAGCGGGGAAAGGTCAAGGCGGTCATCGCCGAGGCTGCGGTAGCAGACCGCTTTGAGGGCCTCTTGAAAGACGAGCTCAGGATCAGCGTCGGCGGCGAGGCCAAGGGCTTCATCCCCTTCGAGGAGGCCTACCGATCCAGCGCCCGCTTCGTCCCCGAGGGGGAAACCCAAGCCGACGACCTCCTGCTCCTTTACTTCACCTCCGGGACCACCTCGAAACCGAAGCTCGTCGCCCACACCCACGCGAGCTACCCCATCGGCCATCTCTCGACGATGTACTGGATCGGCGTCCAGCCCGGCGACTTGCACCTAAACATCAGTTCCCCCGGCTGGGCCAAGCACGCCTGGAGCAACTTCTTCGCCCCCTGGAACGCCGAGGCCACCGTCTTCGTCTACCGCTATGACCGCTTTGACCCCAATGCCGTGCTGAAGGCAGTGGAAAAGTACGGCGTCCACACCCTCTGCGCCCCGCCCACGGTCTGGCGGATGTTCGTGCTCGAGGACCTCAAGTCCTTCAAGATGGAGCTCAAGGAGCTGGTGAGCGCGGGCGAGCCCCTGAACCCCGAGATCATCGCCGAGGTCGAAGAGGCCTGGGGCCTTACCATCCGCGACGGCTACGGTCAGACCGAGACCACCGCCCAGATCGGGAACACCCCCGGCCAGCCGGTCAAACCAGGCTCGATGGGGCAACCGCTACCGGGCTACAAGATGGTGCTTTTGGACCCCGAAGGAAACGAGGCCGACGAGGGCGAGATCGCGATCAAGCTCGACCCCCGACCGGTGGGGCTGATGCGGGGCTACCTTGACGACCCCGAGCGCACCGCCCGGGTGATGGCGGGCGGCTATTACCGCACCGGCGACGTCGCCCGCCGCGACGCGGACAGCTACTTCTGGTATATCGGCCGGGCCGACGACGTCTTCAAGAGCTCCGACTACCGCATCAGCCCCTTTGAGCTCGAAAGCGTCTTGATCGAGCACGAGGCGGTGGCGGAGGCGGCGGTGGTGCCGGCGCCGGACCCCATCCGCCTCTCGGTTCCGAAGGCCTACGTGGTGCTCGCGCCGGGGTTCGAGCCGAGCCGCGAGGCAGCGCTTTCCATCCTCCTCTTCGTGCGCGAGCGGGTGCCCGCTTACAAGCGGATTCGCCGGATCGAGTTCGCCGAGCTCCCGAAGACGATCTCGGGCAAGATCCGAAGAGTAGAGCTCCGGGCCCGGGAGCGGGAAAAGGAGGGCCGCGGGAAACAGGAGTTCTTCGAAGAGGACTTCCCCGAGCTAAGGGGCTAGCTCGATCCCCTCGGGCCAGCGGCCGCCGAGCGCCTCCCAGGCCTCCCGCATGTCCCTGGGCACCGGGGCGACGAAGGAGAGGAACCGCCCGGTGAGCGGGTGGGGGATCCGGAGCTCGTAGGCGTGGAGCGCCTGGCGGGGCATCGCCGGGTGGGGCTTGCCGTAGAGGGGATCCGAGAGGATCGGGGTGCCGAGGTGTTTCAGGTGCACCCGGATCTGGTGGGTGCGCCCGGTGTGGGGCCGGGCCTCGACCAGGGCGTAGGCGTCCCCCAGCGCCTCGAGCACCTCGATCTCGGTCTCGGCGTAGCGGGGCGCGATCCCCCCCACCGCCATCTTGTTCCGCTGCTGGGGGTGGCGGCCGATGGGGGCGACTAGGTTGATCTCCCGGGGCACCCCTTGGGTAAGCGCCAGGTAGCGCTTTAAGACGAAGCGGTTTTTGAAGGCCTCGGCGAGCTTGGCCTGGGCGAAGGGGGTCTTCCCGATCACGATCGCCCCGGAGGTGTCGCGGTCGAGCCGGTGGACGATCCCCGGGCGCACCTCCTCGACCCGCTCGGCCTCCACCGCCCCTTGGCCGAAGTAGGCGAGGAGCCGGCCCACCAGACTCCCCTTGGGCTCGCCGGGGGCGGGGTGGGTGAGGAGGCCCGGGGGCTTGTTCACCACCAGGATCGCCTCGTCCTCGTAGAGGACGTCGATCGGCT
>WFXV01000082.1 GCA_015490435.1 Thermaceae bacterium | reverse complement strand
GGCGTAGGGGAAGAGCCAGACCCCCCGTTCCTCGACCCCGGCGTAGGCTGGCGCGGCGAGCGCGGCCTCGGGGAGGAGGGCGTAGGTGTAGCCCTCCTCGGCCAGGACCGGGATCAGGGTGAGGTCGAAGGCGTCCGCGAGCCAGGCGCCCCGGACCTCGACCCCGAAGCGCTCCTCCAGCCGGTCGGCCATGTCGGAGAGCTGCCAGGCCGCGTCCCGCTCAGGCAGTAGGGGCAGGTAGGGGGAGTAGAGCCCCCCGCCGAGGAGCTCGAGCTCCCCCCGCTCCACCCGATCGGCGATCCGCTCGGCGAGGGCGTCCTCGAGCCGGTCGAGCAAGAACCCCGAGAGGAAGAGCAGGCTTCCCGAGGGCATCCGGGAAAGCTCGTGGGCCAGGCGCGAAAGGGCGGCCTCGGCCTCGAAGGGCCCGGCGTCGTAGACGAAGAGCGAGCGCTCCACCAGGCTTGAAGCTACCACGCCCGAACCGGCTTGGCGGCCGGTTTTACCGCCGGGTCTCCCGCACGATCCGGCCGTCCTCGAGCCAGACCACCCGGCGGGCGTGTTCCAGCAGGCGGGGGTCGTGGGTGGCGAAGACGAAGGTCATCCCCGCCTCCTCGTTGAGCCGGCGCATGGTCTCGATCAGGCGCAGCCCGGTCTTGGAGTCGGGGTTGGCGGTGGGTTCATCGGCGAGCACCAAAAGCGGCCGGGCGGCGAGCGCCCGGGCCACCGCCACCCGCTGCTGCTGGCCGCCCGAGAGCTGGTTGGGGCGGCGGCTTGCGAGCTCGGCGATCCCAAGGGCGGCGAGGGCCTCGCGGGCGCGGCGGTAGCGCTCCTTGGGGGGCACGCCCCTGAGCTCGAGCACGAAGGCGGCGTTTTCCAGCGCGGTGAGGACCGGGATCAGGTTGTAGGCTTGGAAGACGAAGCCGAGCTTGTAAAGCCTCAGCCTCGCCCGCTTGGCGCGGCTCAGGCGGTCGATGCGGACGTCCTCGAGCCAGACCTCGCCCGCGCTTCGGCAGGTCGAGCCCGCCGAGGAGGTGAAGCAGCGTGCTCTTCCCCGATCCCGAGGGGCCGGCGACGGCGGTGAACTCGCCGGCTTCGATGACGAGGTCCACCCCGGAAAGTGCCGGGGTTTCGACCCCGTCCCCGCGGTAGACCTTGACCAGGTGCTTGGCCCTGAGCATCTTTCCCTCCTATCCCGCGACGTGCCGCATCGCCCGGACCGGCTCCAGCCTCGCCGCGAGGTAGGCCGGTCGGAAGGCGGCCAAAAGCGCGGCGGCGAGGGTGAAGGCGAGCACCACCGCCACGTCCGCCGGGTAGAGCGCGCCGTAGAGCACCGGCGGCAGCCCGAACTCGGCGTAGTTCTCGGCGATCCCCGGGGGCAGGGCGAACCCGCGGGCGAGGCGCAGGTGGATCGCGCCCCCGAGCAAGAGCCCGATCGCCGACCCAACCAGGGTGAGGAGGAGGGTCTCGAGGTAGACGAGCCCGAAGACCCGCGCCGGGGTCATCCCGAGGGCGGCGTAGAGGCCGAACTCCCGGACCCGCTCGCTTAAGGAAAGGTAGATCGTGTTCAAGAGGATCAGCGCCGCTAGCACGAAGAAGACCCCCACAAAGAGCAGCATCATCCGGCGGAAGACCCCCACCATCCCGGAGAGGCCGGGGACGGTCTCGTCCCAGCGGAGCACCTCGAGGTCCTGGGGCAGGACTGCCGAAAGCCGCCGCTTCGCCGCTTCCACCCGGTCCTGTTCGGAAAAGCGCACCACCCCGGGCAGGAAGACCGCGAGCTCGCTCACCCTCCCGGGGGCGGCGAGCCGGGCGGCGGTGGCGAGGGGCACCGCCAGGAACGCCCGCTCCTCCCGTTTTTCCAAAAGCTCTGCCGTGGCCGCGACCGGGAGCAGGCCGCTCCCCTCGCCGAGGGCCTCGGGCAGGTAGACGTAGACGAGCCCGTCGGGCCCGGTTTTGAGCCGGGCCGCGAGCGCCCGCCCGAGCACCGCCCCCTCCTCGAGGGGCGCCCCCTTGAGGAGGCTTTTCGCCAGGCGGCCCCCGGGCTCGAGGCCGGTGAGCACCGCCGGCTCCGAGCGCCGCGCGCCGGCGACCAGGGCCGGCCAGAGGAGCCTTCCTACGACCTCGGCCCCGGGGAGCGCCTGAAGGATTGTTTCCCGGACCTCTGCGGAGAACGCCCGCTCGACGAGGGGCCTTTCCTCGTAGCCCTCGGCCCGCACCACCAGGTGCCCGATGCGGGCGGTGAAGACGGCGAAGTAGCCGTTCACCGTGGCCCAGGTGAAGGAGAGGAGGGCGAGGCCCTGGGCCACCACCAGCGCCACCACCAAGGCGGTGAGGAGGCTTCGGGCCCGGGCCCGCCCGAGGTTGCGCCAGGCCAGGGCGATCACGGGCAGTCCTCCCGGAGCGCTTCAAGGGTGAAGCAGCGGGGGTCGGGCCTTTCAAGCACCCGGAAGCGCGCGATGCGATAGCGGGTGCGTCAGCCCTCGTGAACGAGGTCCTCCGCGACTGCGGCGGTGACCAGGTAGCCCGTGCCGGCCTTGGCGAAATCGGTGAAGCGGACCCTTTTGACCTCGATCCCCCGGGGATCGTAGTAGGACAGCAATAGCGGCACCCCGCGGGCCTTTTCCACGACGAGCTCGAGCTTGCCGTAGGGGGTAGGGGCCCCGGGG
>WFXV01000081.1 GCA_015490435.1 Thermaceae bacterium | reverse complement strand
GATCTCCCCCGAGGGGACCACCAGCCCCGCCTTGGCCCCGGCCTCCATGGTGAGGTTCGCGAGGGTCATCCGCTCGGAGAGGCCGAAGGTTTCCTCGGCGCCGTCTTCGAGGTGGATTTCCACCGCCATGTAGGTGGCGCCGTCGGCCCCGAGCCGCCCCACCATCTCGAGCGCCGCGTCTTTGGCCGAAACCCCCGGGCGCGGCCGACCCCGCATCACCACCTTCACCGACTCCGGTACCTTGAGCCAGGTCTTGCCGGTGGCGATGGCGAGAGCGATGTCGGTGGCACCCATGCCGGTGCCGAAGGCGGCGAGCGCGCCGTAGGTGGTGGAGTGGGAGTCGGAGCCCACGATCAGCATTCCGGGCCTCGCGATCCCCTCCTCCACCAGCACCTGGTGGCACACCCCCCGGCCCACCTCGAAGAAGTTGACGCCGGTGCGCCGCGCCCACTCCCGGCCCTGTTTCTGCGCGTTGGCGACGTTCACGTTCGAAGGCGGGGCCACGTGGTCGAAGACGAGCGAGACCCTTTTGGGGTCGAAGGGGTCTTTTCCCAGGTACTCGAGGCGGGCGATCACCGTGGGGACGATCGAGTCGATCGTCATCGCGTGGTCCACCTCGACGACCACGAGCTCGCCGGGGGAGACCGGCCGGCCGGCCTTCTGGGAGAGGATTTTCTCCGCGAGCGTTTGGGGCCGGTTCATGTTCTGCCCACCTCCCACTTCCCACCTCCGCGCCGCTTCGCGGCGCTCACGCCATCACCCACTCCCTCAAGATCCGGTCGAGCTCCTCCAGGGTGAGCTGGCCCTTGTCGGCGAGGGCCTTGATGTGGTGGGTGAGGCGGTGGAGCTCCTCCTCGCCGAAGTGGAGGCCGAGCTCCTCGGCCCGCTTCTTGATCGCCGCCCGGCCGGTGAGCCTCGAGCCCACGATCAGCTTCCGCTTGAGCCCGAAGGCCTCCGGCGGGTAAGCCTCGTAGGCCTCGGGGTTGATGTAGATCGCCTTCAGGTGCATTCCGGCCTTGTGGGAGAAGGCGGTCTCGCCGGTGATGTAGTTGTTGAAAGGGATCTCGATCCCGGTCATGCGGGCGATCATGCGGTCGAGTTCGGGAATGAGCTCGAGCCGGTACTTCTGGCTCACGTACTCGGGGTCGAGGGTGTACATGCGGGCGATGAAGCCCCCGAGCGGGGTGATCCCGTTTCGCTCGCCGATTCCCAGGATCGTGGTGTCCACGTGGGTGGCGCCGGCCTCGATCGCTTCATAGGCGTTGGCGATGGCGCAGCCGGTGTCGTTGTGGCCGTGGAACTCGATGTCCACCTCGGGACCGATCGCCCGCCGCACCTCCCGCACCAGGGCGTAGACCTGCCGGGGCGTGGCGACGCCCACGGTGTCGGCGAGCCCCACCCGATCCACGTAGGGGGCGATGGCGGTGTAGACCGCGAGCAGGTCGTGCTCGTCGGAGCGGAATGTGTCCTCGGCGGAAAACCGCACCTCCACCTCGGGGGCCTCCTCCCGGATGAACTGGATCACCTCGCGGGCCTCCTCGATGATCCGGGGGATGTCCCGGCCGTGGGCGGCGCGGAGGTACTTGGAGGTGCCAAAGAGCAGGTCAATGCCCTGGACGCCGGTTTCGAGCGCCACCTTGGCGGCGTCGAGCCGGGTCTGGATGTGGGTGACCACCTTGGCCCGTAGGCCTAGGCCCGCGATCACCTCGGCGTCTTTCCGCGACTGGGGGGAGGCCATCGGGGTCGTGACCTCGATGTACTCCACCCCGAACGCGTCGAGCGCCTTGGCGATCTCGATCTTGTCCTCGGTGGAGAAGTGGGCCTTTTCGAACTGCTCACCCTCCCTCAGGGTGGAGTCGATGATGTTCCACCGGTGCCGCGTCCAGCTGGGTTCCGTCTCCGCTCGCATACCGCCTCACCTCCAATAAAAAACCGGCCCGCGAAGTTCCGGGCCGGAGGGGCAGTCGCGCACCTAGGCGACTAGGTCGCCCCTCCGGCACCGGGTTTTTTCGCGAACCGCGCCATCTTGGCT
>WFXV01000080.1 GCA_015490435.1 Thermaceae bacterium | reverse complement strand
TGCCCTTTTTCGGCTTCGCCCTCGACCTCGACTTCCATGGCCCCCGGCTCGACCTCGCGCTCAAGAGCCCGGCCGGCGCGGTGGAGGGGTTCGCCCGTTTCGAGGGGTTTTCCCTTGCTGAGGCCGGGGCCCAGGCGCTCGCCCTCGACCTCGCCGCCCTGCCCGCCCTCAAGGCGAGGCTTCCCTACCTGGTGGGCCGGGTGGGGGCGGTCTGGCGCTACCATGGGGGCGAGGGGTTCTTGCAGGTGGGTTCGGCGGCGCTCGGGATCGAGGGTGCGGCCTTCCCCTTCGCCCTCACCCTGCGCCACGGCAAGGGGGTCACCGGGCAGCTCGTCTGGGCCGGGCTCCGGGCCGGTTTCGACTGGAATGATCGGCTTCGCTTCTCTGGCGAGGCCCGCGACTTTCCCCTCGAGCTCCCGGCCGCCCTCCTCGTGGGGCCGATCGAGGGCGGCGTGCGGGTGACCGGGCGCTTTGCCGGCGGCGGCCCCGAGCCTTGGCTCGAGCTCGCCTTCGAGCGCGTCCGGGTGCTGGCCGGAGAAGGGCAGATGGTGGGGGAGGTCGCCCTCCGCTACCGGGAGGGCACCCTCGAGCTCCTCCGCCTCGCCCTCGAGGGGGACGGCCGGATGCACGGCGCCGGCCGCTGGACCTTCGGGTCCGGGGGCGACTTCTGGCTTACCATCGAGAACGCCGACTTCACCCCCCTCCTCCGGCTCGACCCCCGCTTCGCCCGCTTCCGCCCCACTGGCCGCGGCGACCTCGCGGTGGAGGGCAGGGGCCGGCGGCTCTTGGCCCGGGGCCGGGGGGCCTTCGCCCTCGCCGGGATAACCGGGCAGGTGGAGGACCTAAGCCTCGACTACGACGCCGGCCCCGGCACCTTCTCCCTGGCCCTCTCGGGAACGGTGGAAAAGTCGGTGCAAAGCCGCTTCCGCCTCGAGGGCGGCGGCCGGCCCGGGGCGTTTTCGCTCTCGGCCAGGGGCGACCTCGCCGCCCCCCTGCTCGCGCCGATCACCGGGGTCGAGGCGCGCTTTTCCTACCCCGAGATGACCCTCACCGCCCGGGCGGGAACGGCGCGGCTATCGGGCCGGGTCTGGCCCACCGACCTCACCCTGAAAGGCCGGCTCCCCCTCACCTACCCCCGCTACTACCTGACCTCGGGGGAGGCCGAGGTCGCGCTCAGGCTCCGCCTCGAGGAGGACGGGCTTTACCACCTCTCGGGTGACGCCGAGGTCCTGCGGGCGCTCCTCGCGCTTCCCAAGAAGCGCCCGGTGGTGGAGGAGAAGCGAAAGAGCGCGCTTCCCCTCGCCTTCGACCAGGTGAGGATCCACGCCGCCGGCGGCGTGGTCCTGAACGAGCCCCTGGCCCAGGGCGAGCTCGGGGGCGAGGTCTTCCTCGGGGGAACCGCCGCAGACCCCTACCTCGCCGGCGAGGTCCGGGCGCTCAGGGGAAGCTTCCTCCTCCTCAACCACCGCTTCGAGGTGGAGGAGGGCTGGGCGCGGTTTTCCCCCGAGCTGGGGATCTATCCCCGGCTTTTCCTTAAGGCGCGGGCCGAGACCCCGGAGGGGCCGATCCTGCTCTTTGCCAAGGGGCGCTTCGTGCGAGGGGAGGGGCGGGCGGAGCTCGTGCTCGAGACCTGCCTTTCCGACCTCGAGGTCGAGACCCTCGAGGCCTGCAAGCTCCTGCCCCAGGAGGGGGCGGCGGCGCGGCTTTTGGGCCTTGGCGAGGGGGAGCTCGCCCAGCAGGTGCTCGAGCTCGCGGTCAAGAACCTCATGATCGGCCAGCTCGAGAGCGAGCTCGCAAAAAGCCTCGGCCTCGACCTCTTCCGCTTCGAGACCGGGGCCTTCGAGGGCGAGGGGATCGAGTCCACCCGCTTCACCCTGGGCAAGTACCTGAGCCCTGACCTCTTCCTCGCCTACCGCTACGACTTCGCCGAGGGGTCGCGGATCTACGCTCGCTACCAGCGGGACGGGCTCTCGGTGACCTTTGCCACCGACCTCTCGCCGGAGCCGAGCCCCGAGTTCTCGCTGGGCTACGCCTTCACCGACGCCCTCGCCGCCTACCTGCGGCTCGCCGAGGACCGGTTCGAGCTGGGGCTCGAGTGGCGTCCCTGACGGACCGGGTGGCGCAAACTTTATAAAGCTGCTATCATATCCCTTGAAGGGGGTGTTTTCTATGGCGGAGCGGAACCTGGACGCCGAACTGGGCCGTCTGCGGGAAGACTTGAAGCAGTTGCAGGCCGACCTCGCCGAGCTGAAACGCGCGGTGGCCGAGGCGGGCCGGGCCGAGGTCGAGGGGGTGAAGGCCCGGCTCGAGGAGGAGGCGAGGAAGCTCATGCTCGAGCTCGAGGAGGCCGCGAAGAAACTCCGCGCCCGGGCCGAGGAGCTCAAGGAGGAGGTCGAGGAACGGCCGCTCCTCGCGCTCGCGGCCGCGTTCGGGCTCGGCTTTCTGATCGGCAAGGTGCTGGATCGGAGGTAGCGCTTGAAGGAGCTCGCCGAGTTCGTCGCCGCCCTCTTCGACTACCTGCGCGCCGAGGGCCGGGCGCTCCGGGAGGCCCTTGGGCGGGTGATCTGGGCCGCCCTTTTGCTCCTGGTGGCGGCGGTGGTCTTGCTCGCCGCCTTGGGCTTTGCCCTCTTTGCCCTTTACCTCGCCCTTCTTCGGGTCCTCGACCCGGCCCTGGCCGCGCTCTTCGTTGCGCTGGTGGCGCTCGTCCTTTCGGGAGGGGTGGCATGGTACGCCCGCGTGAGCCTGAAGTAGAGGCCGCCCGCGCCCGCCTCTTCGAGGCCGCCGAGGCCGCCGACCGGCGGCTTCGGGGCGTGGCTTGGGAGCGCGTTTTGCCCCTCGCCTTCGCCCTTGGGTTCGTGCTCGCCCGGGTGCCGGCGGCGCGGGTCGCGCTGAAGGGAGGGCTCCTATGGCTGGCACGGGGCCGCGTCTGGAAGCGCTGAGCCTGGCGAGCGAGGCGGCCGAGCGGGCACCCAAGCTCGAGGGCGTGCCCACCGGGGTGCCGGGGCTCGATGAGCTCTTCTTCGTCACCGAGTTCAAGGGAAATAAGCCCCGCGTCCGCCCGCTCCCCGGTTTTCCCCGCTACGCCGCGGTCCACGTCACCGGCGTTTCCGACACCGGCAAGAGCCTGCTCGCGGAGCAGTTCGCCCTCGCCCAGGCCGCCCGGGGCGAGGGCGTGATCTTCGTCACCGTCGAGGTGCCCTCGGCCTTCGTCAGCGTGGGGCTGGAGCAGCGGCGCCAGGCGATGGGGATCGAGCGGGACGCCCTCGACCGGATCGTCCTGGTGGACGCCGCCCGCCACGCCGAGCTCCGCGAGGACCTGCCCACCTTGCTTTCCACCCTGGACGTGGCCCTCGGCAAGGTGGAGGCGCGGCACCTGGTGGTGGATTCGCTGACCGGGCTCTACGAGGCCAAGGAGATCGCCGCCCGGCAGATCGTCCGCCGGATCTACGCCTATACCAAGGACCGGGCGCTGACCGCGGTCTTCACCTCGCAAAAGCGCTCCGGGCACGAGGAGCTCTCCGCCGAGGCTGCCGGCGGCTTCGTGGTGAGCCACGTGATGGACGTGACCCTGGTGCTCGCGAAGAAGCTCGTCATGTCCACCGCCCAGGCCCGGATCTGGAAGAAGCCGATCGGGGAGCTGGTGCGGTTTTTCCGCATCGACGGCTCCCGCATGTCGGGGCACGACGCCCGCACCCATTTCCTCGAGATCACGCCGGAGGGGCTCCTCGTGGTGGGCCCGCCGGTGGGAGGAGGTGAGGAGACGTGATCGAGGTCATGCCGAAAAAGCCCGAGGCCGAGCTCGAGGCCACCGTACTCCGGGTCTTCTTGAAGACGATCGACCTGGTCGGAGGGCCCAAGGCGCTCGCCGAGCGCCGCCACCTGACCTGGGCGAACTCGCTGATGGCGGCCTCCTACGTGATCGTCCTGCACGAGGAGGCGCTGAAGGGGGCGGACGAGATCGCCGCCGAGCTCGGGATCTCCCGGGCCACCGTGCAAAACATCCTCCGGGCCGACCCCGAGGCGGCGCTTAGGAAGCTTTCCGAGATCGGGGAAGGCGAGAACATCCGGGTGCACCTGGCCGGGGGCCTCGCCAAGGCAGCCTACCGGCTGGTGCGGCAGGGGGAGGAGGAGCCCCGGGTGCTCCGCTACTTCCTCGAGCGCTTCGTCGAGCTCTTCGACATCCCCTGGGCCTACCTGGTCCTGAAGGCGGTGAAGGGCTTCGACTTCCCCGCCGAGCGCCCGGAGGACCTCCTGCCCCGCTTCGAGGGGCTCAAGCTCGAGGGGCTCGAGGCCACCGAGATCATCCAGAGCCTCGACTACCCGATCCGAAACCCCGCCGAGCTCCTCCACCAGATCAAGATGCATTTGGGGGGAAGGTGATTGGGTACGTGGTGCGTGGTGTGTAGTGCGTGGTTTAAACGACTCACCACGTACCACGTACTACGCACCACGCACGTTTACTTCCCCACACAAAAATTCCTAAAAATCCTCCCGATCGCCTCCTCCACCACCTCGGTCCCGGTGATCCGGGCGAGGGCTTCGAGGGCGGCCTCGACCTCCATCGCCATCAGGTCGTCGGGGGCGCCATGGGCGGCCTTGAGGCGGTCTCTGGCCTCGGCGAGCGCCTCCGCTTGGCGCTCGCTGGTGAGCCAGGCCTCGCCCTCGCTCGCCCCCGAGAGGAGGCGCTCCTTGATCGCGGCCTTGAGCGTGTCGAGCCCGGCCCCGGTCCGGACCGAGACCGGGAGGTAGACGGGGTCCTCCCAGGCGGGAGGGAGGTCGGCCTTGCTGGCGACGAAAAGGACCCGCCCCTCGGGGAGCCCGGGGGGCGGGGCGGGCTTCTTCGCGCTTCGGTCCGCGACCCAGAGCACGAGGTCCGCTTCCCGGGCGAGGGCGAGCGCCCGCGCTACCCCGGCGGCCTCGATCGGGTCCGGGGCCTCCCGCACCCCGGCGGTGTCCACCGCCTGGATCGGGAGGCCCTCGAGCTCAAGGGGGGCTTCCAGGTAGTCTCGGGTGGTGCCCGGCACCGGGGCGACGATCGCCCGCTCGTAGCCGAGGAGGGCATTCAAGAGCGAGGACTTCCCCGCGTTCGGCGGCCCGAGGATGACGAGCCGGGCCCCCTCGCGGGCGATCCGGCCGGCCTGGGCGGTCTGGAGGAGGGCCTCGATCTCCCGGAGGGCGGCGGCGATCGCCTCCTCGGCCCGGTGGGGCTCGACGCCCTCCTCAGGGTAGTCGAGGGTCGCCTGGATGTGGGCGAGGAGGTCGAGGAGGGGGGCCTCGATCCGCTGGATCCGCTCGCTCAGCTCGCGGGAGAGGCCCCTTAGCGCCTGGCGCCGGGCGGTCTCGCTCTCGGCCTCGACCAGCGCGAGCACGCTCTCGGCCTGGGCGAGGTCGAGCTTTCCCTTCAGGTAGGCGCGCAGGGTGAACTCGCCGGGCTCGGCGAGCCGGGCCCCGGCCTTGAGGAGGACCTCAAGCCCCCGCCGCATCACCGCCGGCGAGCCGTGGAGCTGGAACTCGAGCGCGTCCTCCCCGGTGTAAGAACGGGGGGCGCGGAAGACGAGGAGGAGCCCCTCGTCGATCACTTCACCGGTCTCGGGGTCTTTCAGCTTCCCGTAGGTAAAACGCCCGCCGGGAAGCCTCCGGGGATCCTTCCCCTCCCAGACCCGGGCGCCGATTTCAAGCGCCTCGGGGCCCGAAAGCCTTAGGACCCCGATCGCTCCCTTTCCCGGCGGGGTGGCGATCGCGGCGATCGTGTCCGAAAGGCCCTGCATCTAGCTGTAACCTCTCAACACGTTGTTCACTGGAGCCCCATACCCTGGTGCCTGTGAAGGCATGGCTTTGGGCACGAGAGGAGGGGCTCCAGTGAACAGCCACAAGAACGCGCGGCTCACCTACCAAGGAAGGCGCATCCTTGTGTTCCG
>WFXV01000079.1 GCA_015490435.1 Thermaceae bacterium | reverse complement strand
CGCCGCCCCTCGCGCTCGAACTTGGCCTCGAGCTTCTGGATGATCTCGCCGAGCTTCTTGAGGGTCATGCGCCACCCCCGAGCAACCTAAGCGCGGCCTCCGGCGTCACCACGCGCTTTTGCTCCTCCAGCCAGGCGTTGAGCTCCTCGTCGCTCCAGGTGCCGAAGAAGGGCTGGATCTCGCGGGCGGCGACCTCGAGGGGGATCACCCCGGCCTGGTAGAGCCGCATCACCGCGTCCATCGTCTGCTCGCGGATGTAGTCGCGGTTGGGTAGCACCACCACGGGCACGGGCTCGAACCCGGCGAGCCTGGCCAGGTCGGCGGCGAGGTCGGTGAGCAGGCCGGAAAGCGCCTTGGCGGTGGCCGTGGCCTGCTGGAAGAAGCGCTGGTTGGCCTCCCGGAGCGCTTCCCCGCTCGGGCTGTCGTTGCCGAGGAAACCACCCGGAAGGGCAAGGCCATCCCGCAAGCGCTCGAGCTTGACCTCCCGCTGGGCGCGGAGCTCGGCCAGGCTGCCAGGCTGGGCCCAGGCGAACTCCCCCTGCACCGGGAGGCCGGGGGCGATCTCCTGGGGCTCGGTCTGACCGCCGAAGACCGGCAGCGGGTAGGCTGCGTACTCCTCGATGCGGGCCAGGAAGAGCTCGGAGGCCATCAGGTCCCGCATCATCGGGATTGCCCAGTAAAAGGGCGAGGTGGGCAGGCCGTCGGGGAGCCGGTCGTAGAAGGCGAAGCGGGGCGTGAGGCCCGAAAGCACGGCATCCGGCGGGCGGCCTAGCTCGGTGGGGTCCATGAGTTCGCGCCACTCGCGGACCTCGTTGTCCTCAAGGTCCCACACCCGCACCCACCAGCGCCTACCGTCCTGGCTGAGGTAGCTCTTCGCCTGGTAGAGGCCGGTCACCCGATCGGCGTCCATCGGGTGGACGTAGGGCTCGATGTAGCCGCCGAGCCGGCCGATGGTGGGACGCTCCTCGCCCTCGGAGACGTAGGCGTAGGCGGCGGCCACGCCGGAGACGTAGTAGTCCCGGGCTAGGTCGCGGGCCAGGCGCTCGAGGCCGGCGAGGTCGAGGAGTTCGTCCAGCTTGTCCGACTCGCCGCCCCAGTTCACATCGCCGACAGCGGCGTTGACCAACGTGCTAATAATCCGGGGGCCGTAGGCGCGGACGCGCTTTTTCGCCCGCTCCCAAGCCGCCAGGCTTTCCGGCGAGGAGGAAGGAGGAGGGGTGAACGCTCCGGCCGGGGGTTCGTAGACCCCCTGGGCCCACTCCCAGGCCTCCTCGTGCTCGGCGATGCGGGTTATCACCGCGTGCTGCAGGAGCCGGGCGCAGAGCTCGCGAAGATCGATCATCGGACGGCGTACCTCCGTTGCTGCTCGGGCTTGAGGCCCCAACCTCCGGCCGAGGCCTGGTAGGCGTAGACCAGAGCATCCACCTGGTCATCGTGCTGCCCCACCGGAAAGCTGAGGAGCTCTTCCTCGAACTCGCGGGGTAGGTCAGGCGCGTGCCAGACAAGGCCCTGCTCATAGCGAGCGATCAGCGGCAGGGCCCGGGCGAGCTTGTCCCGGTCAGGCCGCACGCCGCGGACGGGCAGAGCCGTGGTGCGCAAAAGCTCCTGCACCACGGCGGCCTGGTACTGAACCTGCTCGATCGCGATCACCCGGGGCTTCCAGCGGGCCGCCATGTTGCGGATGTTGGCCAGCACCTCCTGGAACGTCCCCCGGAAGCGGAGCGCATCGAGGACCCAGACCCGCCCCTCCTTCTCCTTGCCGAGGGCCACGATCGCGGTGTAGTCGGCGTCCTCACGAGTGCTGATGGCAAGGTCCACGCCGAGGTAGACCTCGAGGGCTTGGTGCTCGGGGGGATCGCCGACGCGTAGCCACTCCCGCCGGATCTGGGCGCCCTCAAAGTCCACAAACTCGGCCAGGTGCTCCTGGCGGAAGGCGAGCTCGGGCATTTGGCGGCGGGCCTCCTCGATCTCCTCGTCGGGGATGAAGGGGTTCGATGCCGTCGGGAAGTTCCAGGCCGCCCAGTTTTCGGGGTCCTCTGACGCCTTCGTGTATAGCTCGTAGAAATAGTTCCGCCCCTTCGGCGTGCTCATGAACCACGCCGAGCCGCGTAGGTCCACCAGCGTCGGGCGGATGGCCTGATTCCACACCGTTTCCAGGTCCTTAACCATCGCGGCCTCGTCCACGATCACGAGGCCATACTTGCGCCCACGAGCAGGGTCACGCGTGTTCGCCAGCGTCCAGAACTCGATCAACCCGCCGGAGATCAGCTCGATGCGGTACTCGGCCGCGTTGATACGCTTGGCCACCGGAGAGAGCCGCCAGGCGAGCTCGCGCCAGACCTCCGCCTGGAGCTTGTAGGAGGGCGCGAACCACCCCACGGGCACCGGTGGGCAATCCGACGATCCAAGCGCCGCCTCGATCGCCAGGTAGACGCCGAGCTGGGTCTTCCCCCACCGGCGACCGCAGGCGAGAACGTTGAAGCGCTTGGCCTCGGCAAGCACCCGTAGCTGGCCGGGGTGCGGCCGGGGCCGAGGTACCACCAGCTCCCGCCTGAGCGCCGCCACGCTCACCGGCTCACCTCATCGTCATAGACCACCCGCACCACCACCTCGCCCTCGTGGGCGGTGGTGTCCTTGGGGTTGTAGATGTGGCCGCGGAAGGAACGAAGCACGAACTCGATCAGCCGCCCATCGCCCTCCTGGAGTTTTTTCACCAGCGCGACCTCTGCGAGGTCCGCGAGCTCCTCGCGGGCCTTCTCAACCTCCTCCTTGAGGCCGTAGCGCTCCACGTAGGCGTAGACCGTCGGGCGCGTGACCCCGAGCTGCCGGGCTACCATCGCCAGGTTGCCCATGTGCTTGTGGATGGCCTTCTTGAGA
Organism: Thermaceae bacterium; assembly: GCA_015490435.1. GTDB lineage: Bacteria > Deinococcota > Deinococci > Deinococcales > Marinithermaceae > WFXV01. The sequence continues at coordinate 8,370 of WFXV01000079.1, read as the reverse complement.
TCGCCCTTGGTGAGCTTTGGCTTGGGCCCGGGCTTCTTCTTGGCCATGCGCTATGCCTCGACCTCCTCGCAACGGGCCTTGCATTCCTCGTCGAGGATCGCCCCCCAGCGCACCGCATCCACCACGCGGGTGTCGGGGTCGAGTTGCCACGCTTTCATGAACGCCCGCTTCTCGCGAACGTTTGGGAAAACCACCAAAACGTAGTTCTCGGGCAGGTCGGCGGCCTGCTCGGCGTCGTACTCGCGCTTCCTGGCCTTGATCTGCTCGATCTTCTGGGCCTCGTCGGCGATCGCTTCGACATCCCCCATCATGGGGTCGCCCTCGACGCTCTGACCGTAGAGTTCGGCGATCTCCTTCGCCCGATCGCCGAGGAAGACCTCGAGGTCGGTGGTGTCGAAGCCGACCGCGAACGGATCGGCCTCGCCGCCGGCGAACATCTCGGCGAGCTTCTCCCAGTCGTAAAAGCAAAAACCCCCGCCGTCGGGCAGGGGTCTGGCTATCCTAGCGATATTCTAGCACAAAGCGGGGGATGTCGCGCCCTACCTTCTCCTAGGCGCCTCCGCCTCCTTCCAGGCGCCCTGAGGCGCGGGCTCAAGCTTCAACTCCACCCCCTCTGCCTCAACCGCAAAAAGCCGCTTCGGTGGCCGGTTCGTGCCAAACGGTCGCGCCCCCCAGATGCGGCGGAACGGGGTCGGCTCAACCATCTCAGCCTCGAGCTCCTCGAGGTCGCAGCCAACCGCGTCCAGAACCGCCGCCTCCACCTCAGCCTCCGGCGAGGCAGCGTAGACCCGGCCGTAGCGCTGGCCTGGCTCCCAGATGGAGATGAACCGGCGACCGGCGACCTCCTCCACGCCGGCCCAGGCGAAAACCTCGGCAGGCTCCGGGGCCTCGACTGTCCTCGGCCGCGTGAGGAGCTCGGCCACCGGCACGCCGAGGGCCTGGGCGATCCGCTCCAGGGTGGAGAACTTCGGATCGGCGTCGCCGAGCTCGATCCGGCGGATCGTGGCGACGCCGACGCCGGACTTCTCCGCCAGGGCCTCGGCGGAGAGGCCGAGGGCGCGGCGGAGCTCTCGTATACGGTCTCCGGGTTTCATGTTCATATCGTACCTGGACGGGGCTTGACTTTCCATATCGTGCGTGATATGATGCAGGCGAGGAGGTAGGAGATGATGCAGGCTTGCGAGGAGATCACCGTACCGGCTGGCACCATCGACAGGGTTCGGGAGATGGTCATGGAGCGGGGCCTCCCTCCGGAGGGGTGGTACTACGACGTCATCCTGCGCGAGGACGGGACCATCGAGCTCACCGCCACGCTCTCGCGGGGCACGCGGTACCACCTCCGCGAGGGCGAGGTCGTTCTCGCGAGCATCGAGAACGACCTGCCGAACATCCCGTATTTTCCCGAGAACTACGGGGATTACGACATCCTGCTCGAGGCCGCCGAGCGTGCCGGCCTCGATGTTCCGGAGCGCCTCTGGGGGGATACGCCTGAGCGTATCTCACGCTGGCTCGCGGATGTCGGCCTCCACGAACTCGACATCGAGAAGCGGTTCCCGGACATCTGGGAGCGCTTCATGGGGAGCGCGTATGAGGCTCTCCTCGAGGAGATCCTCGAAGATGAGCTCGAGTGTGTGGTGGAGGAGGTGGAGTGATCCGCCTCCCGTTCCGCTCTGAATTCCTCCCGGCCGTCCTGGCCGGGAGGAAAACCGCCACCATCCGAGTGTGGCGGCCTGGCTATGCGCGGCGCTACCGCGCCGGTCAGGCCGTCCATCTCGCGTTTGGCCGCCGGGACCGGCCTGAGCTGGTGCCGGCGGTCATCGAGGCGGTCGAGGAGTACGCCGACCTCGACCGCCTACTCACCGCCGTGCGAGCGGGAGACGAGGCCGCACTCGACCGTCTGGAGCGGCTGGCTGCAGCGCTGGACGCCGCCGAGGGCATGGAGCTCAGCGATGAGGAGCTCGGCGAGGAGGTCGGCCAGCGCCTCGCCGAGCTGGAGGAGCAACCGGACCGGGCTGTCTATGCGGTCTGGTTCCGGCTGACCGGCTGAGCCAGCCTGCCAGCCAGCCAAAGCACCGCCTCTCCGAGGAGGCGGTGCTTTTTACTGCGCCACTGGCCGTCGGATTTGAGCAGGCTGCGAGGACCGCGCCGATCGTGGCGTATGGCGTCCAGCCGCACCCTCACCTCCTCCGGCGCCTCCCGGATCGCCGCCAGCACCCGCTCCACCGGGACCCACCCGGCCGGCGTCAGCAGGTGCTCGCCGAGGCGCACCCGCCGGTGCCGGGCCCACTCGCCGATCACCGGCCGGGGCGGCTCGGGGTCCAGGTGGTCCCGGTAGTGGGCCCAGACCACCGCCTCCCGAACCCGGAGCCGCCGGGCAATCTCGCGGATCAGGGAACCTGGGTCCTCGCCTGCGGCGCGGGCGTCGAGGAGGGCGGTGTCGATCTCCGCCACGTCGAGGGCGCGGCAGACCGGGCACCCCCAGACCACCCGGGCCGGAGGACCGCCAGGGGTGCGCCGGGGGCCGCGGGGGATCTCGTCGGTGAGGCGGCGGGTCTTCCACTCGCGAAGGGCCTGGTACCAGGCCTCGGCGAGACGGCGCTCGGCGGGGGTCAAGCTTCCCTCACCTCCACCTCGATCCGCCCGCCCTTCACGGGCTCGGCCCACACGTAGGTGAGCCAGGCGATCGTCTTGTTCGAGTCGTCCGGCAACCATCCGCCGGCCACGAGCGCGTCCATCACCACCTTCAGGACGTTGTCCCCATCGCGGGCCCTCCTGTCCGGCGGGTAGAGCGTGAACCGGAGTCCCACCCGCCCCTCCGGCCTCGGCGCCCGGGCCAGCAGCGCCCACACCTCGGCGCGGTAGGCGCGGATCTCCGGGGTCAGGTAGCGCTTGCCGGAGCGCTGGCCGTGCTGGTGATTGCCGCTCCTCGGGGGCCAGGGGAGGGTGAACCTAACACCCATCCCCCCTCCTGGGCGCAAACCAGCCGCTACTGCTCCACAGAATTTTCCGCCCGCAATGGATGCACACCGACGCTTTGTTGTCGTACCCAAGGTGTTCTATGCGGCTCGGGGTCGGATCATGCCAGCCAAGGACATCGCACCTGAACCACTTGAGCCATGACTTTATGTTGCTCACACGCACGTGGTACCGCCTCACCAAATCCACCCCCCTCGCCACGCCGTGCCCAGGCCGAGCACGGCCAGGATCACCGCCAGGATCAAGAGCGCCACCGCGAGCGCTGAGAAGGCCAGGGCCAGGAGCGAGCGGAGCAGGCCCGGCCGCCCCTCCTGCACGAGCGCCCGCGCGAACGCGGCGGCAGCGCCGGCCGCCGCGAGGTTCAAAAGGGCCAGAACGATGTCCAGGAAGGCCCATAACAGGGCTTTAGGAGCGATGTTCATGCCGCCTCCTCGCATCGGACGCGGTAGCCGAGTGCCACGGCAAGCTCCTCGACCACCCAGACCTCAAGCCCGGTGTCCCCCCAGACCACCTTGGGCTTCTTGGCCTCCACTTCCCGAATCCCAAACCCACGGGCCATGAGGTCCTCCGCGTACTCGTGGAGAATCTCCTCGGTGGCGAGCTGGAGCTCCCACAGCCGGTGCTCTCCGCGCTTGTCCAGGGGCCAGGGATAGGGGCGGATCTCCACCAGAACGAAGCCCCGCATCACGCCACCTCCGCCAGACCGATCGCCTGCTTCCCCGTCCGCCGACGCATCTCGAGCCACGCTTCCCAGGCCTCCGGCGGGCAGTAGCCGGCGGCGTTGCCGTCCGGATGCAGGGCCCTGACCACCGGATAGCCCCGCTTCCGAAGCCAGTCCGAGACCACCGACGGCGACGAAACAAGCCCCCTCACCAGCCGCGAGTAGGGCACCCACCCAGGCGGCGGGGGCGGGAGGCCCGCTTCGAGCAGGCGCCGCGCGTCCGATTCGCGGACGTAAGCGGCATCCGAGTGGGTCCTGGGGTGCGCGTAGATCCGCCACCGGATGCCCATGCGCATGGCCCGCTGTTTGAGGGTGGTGAGGGTGATTCCGGCCTTTTGGCTCAGCTCGCTGAGCAGGACCCACCCGGGCGGCGGGAGGATCCGCTTGGCCTCCTCCAGCTCGGCCTCGACATCCCGGGGATGCACGAGCACCGCCCGCCGCCAGCGGACCGCACGGATCTCGCCGCGGCGGATTCGGCTCCACCACCAGGTGCGGTTGAACCCGCTCTGCTCTATCGCGATCTCAAGGGGCACCCAGCCCTTCGGCCGCTCGGGCACGCGTGGAGCTCCGCCGCCGGCCAGGTACTCGTCGGCAACGGAGGTCAGGACGTAAGCGGTGCCCCTACGAATCTGAAAATGCGGGCATTTTCGGTATCCGTGGTTCCTGATCCACTCATGCACCGCCCGCGGGTGCACCCCAGCGATCTCGGCCACGTCGCGCACCGGCAGGTAGTTGCCCGCGCTGCGGCCACAGATACGCTCGCGACTCACCTTGCCGCCCCCTCGATGCGCCCAAGGGTGGCCGCAATTCTGCGTGCGGCCGATGCGCGCCGGTCGGATCGGCCATAGCGTTCCTCGACGGCGGAAACCGCGTACTGCAAGGCGCCGGGGGTTTCTGCCTCCATCCGGCGGAGCACGTGCCGCAAATTCCGGGCAGTATCCGCAAGCTCGAGGACCTCCGCGTCGCCCGCGTCCAGGCGCTTGACTTGGGCCGGATGCTGCAGGTACTCGACCATCCAAGCGAGCTGATCCAGTGCCCGCGGTGGGCAGCAGTCGTCCGGGGGAATGACGTGCTCGCCGTACTCGTGACCGGCCTCGCAGTACGGGCAGCGAAGCTCGACGCGGCCGACCTCGACGATCTGGCGAATCAAACCGCTCACGCCTTACCCCCCGCTCTCTGCTCAAGCCAGCCAAGGAAGTCCTCGGGGTCCTGCGGTGGCGCCGCCTCCGGCGCCGAGGCATCGCGCAGCACCCGCATGATCAGCGCCGGCGGACTCCGCACGTCGGGACTCGAGGCCCGCGCTACAGCCTCGGCCAGAGCCTCGCGGAAGCGTTCTGGACCCAGGCGCTCGAGCTCCGGCTGCACTTGCTCGTCGAGCCACGCCTGAAAACTTCGCTCGCCGTTTACACGCGTGAGCTCCACGAAGCGCGCCCAAAGGAGCCGCGCGTCTTCGGTACCCGGCTCAAGCACCGCCTGAGCCACCCGGCGGTGCGCTTCGGCACGGCGCCGGCGGAGCTTTTGTTCAACGCTCTCCGCCCTTCTTCGCTCAAGCTCCTCGCTTAGGTTTTCTTCCTGCCGCTGCCCTGCGGTGGCCACCAGTTCGTGGCCAATAACGTGCTCCTGTAGTACTGCAGGGCTGGTGCTTTTATTCTCTGTTGGAGTCTCTGCTGGAGTCTCTGTATTTATAGTTTGCTGATAAACCCCCAATCTAGTTGGTGGGATTTCCACCATCTGGCTTGGGTGATTCCCACCATCAAGTTCGCGGGTTTTGCCGGTGTCGGCTTCGAGGTCGCGGATCGCCTGAGCGAGCGCTTCAGCGTCCACCTCGTAGTACGTCTTAGCCGGAACCCCCTCGCGGGTGATCTTGAGGAAGCTGAGCGCCTTGAGCGCCCGCTTGGCGAGCTTGAACTCGTCCGGCGTGAGGCCGGTCTCCTCCATGAGCTGGGCGTCGGTGAGGTGGAACTTGTCGCGCCCCTCGTGCTGCGCCCAGTAGCTCCAGTGGAAGAGGATCTGCGAGAGCAGGACCCCGGCCGTGAGCCGGCCGGTGAGCTTCCGGTAAATCGGGTAATAGCTCACCGGCCTTTGGTTGAGTTCGATCATCATCGAACGGATCGACATCGCACACCTCCTAAAGCAGTCGCTCCTGGGCGACGCGCACGCCGCCCTCCTTCCAGGCCTGTTCCATTCCTGCAAGCGAGGCCTCGAGTTCCCGGATTCGGCTGATGATCTGCGCCCGGAACTGCCGGTACTCCGCTTCGCTCTGCGGGAGGCGGTAGACCTCCTTACCGCTAGGTCCGTTAGCAACGACCACCGCCGCTCGTCCTCGCTTCCGGAGTTCGGCCATGATGGCCCGTCCCCTTCGATCGGAGCCAAATAGGCGAGCAAACTCCTCCCGCGGAATGCCCCAGGCACCCCGCTCCTGCAAGAGCTGCACCGCTCGGGTAAGTTCGGCTTCGGAGATCGGCTGAACGGTTCGCATGGCCAAAGCGCATGGGGGGCTAAAGCCCCCCATGCGTGCTACACCTCCCCAAAGAGCTCCTCGCGCGGATCGGCGCTCACCGCGCGGAAGGCCTCGAGGTCCTTCCTCAGCTCCTCGGCGCTGGTGGGCGGGACCGCCCCGGCCTCGGCCATCCGGGCGAGGTAGTTGGCCGACTCCAGCCGGTCCTTTACCCCAGCCTCGGCGAGGGCGCCCTTCAGGGTCTCCAGGTAGTCGATCAGCTTGGAGGCCTCCTCCTTGGTCAGCTCCTTCGAAGTTGAGAGCTCGCGGCCCACCACCATCGAGGAGAGCCGGAGAGCGACCTCCCGCCACTCGCCGTTGGTGAGCCCCAGGTCGTTGAGGGTGGCCTTGAGCTTGGTGAGCTGGGCCGGGGTGATGGGCTCCGGCCCGCGCTGCGCCGCCTCGGGTCTGGGCTCGACCGGCTCGGCCTCGACGGGCACGGCCGCAGCCGGCTGCGCCTGCACCGCCTGCACCCGGTCCATCTCCTCGATCGGGGTCAGAGCCACGTCGAAGGCACGGCGCAGGAGGTAGACCTCGAGCACCTTCTGGTGCATCGCCGCCGGGTGGGTCTTCCAGGACCCCTGGCCGGCGTTGTATTCGCTGAACCAGACCCCGCCCTCGAAGACCTGGGTCTGCCCGGTGGCCGGGTCGAGCACCTTCACCCGGCCCTTGAGGTAGATGTCCTCTTTGCCGGTGTAGGGGTTCTCCCGCTTTTGGGGCTCGTCGATCTCGATGCTCCACGGCTTCCCGCTGGTGTGGGCGATGTGGAGCAGGCCGTCGCGGGTGATGTAGACGTTGTAGCGGCGGTTCTTGCCGCCGGGGATCAGCACCAGGTGCCGGAGAAGCGGGTCGAGCCCGTACCGCCCGGCGATCGCCAGGGCCAGCTTCACCTCGTCATCCGGGATGCCCGCGAAGATCTTCGTGCGGGCAAGCTCGGCGGCCTCCGCCGCCGTAGGCGTGAGTGTGGTAGCCTGTTTCTGGACTAGTTCGCCCATGATTCACCTCCTGGCGGGCTCTTCGCCCGCCTCTTTGCTTTTCATCAGCGGGTCCAGCTCCACCTCGAGGCCCGCCCGCTCCCGGATCTCGAGCCCTTCGTCCCCACACCTCGCCGCGCAGAGCAGGGCGGCGAGGAAGAAACCGAACCACGCGGCGCCGAAGGCGATTAGGATGGCGAGCCAGAGGGGGATCATTCGTTGCCCTCCTCGGCAGGCGCCATGTCTTCGGCCAACAGTTCCGCTTCCTTCTCGGCGTCGCTCTCGATGAGCGACGCGGCCTTCTCCGCTTCCTCTATGGCCCTTGTCATGTGGAAAAGCGCCTGATAGCGCGATTTGTGGTCTTCTTCGTTATCGGCGATGTATTCGGTTATCTCGCGACGAGCTTTTCTCAAACTGTCTGCCGCGTCTTCCAAGGCCGCATGGGCAAAGAAGTGCTTCACTCGTTACCTCCTTTCGCCACCCACACATGGCCGCCTCCTGGCAAGCGCCTGCGCTCGATGAGTCCGAGCGCCATGAGGTGATGTAGCGCTGAGCGCAGACGCCTCTTGGGAATGCCGGTCTCCCGGTGAAGGCGGCGCACCGAAGCAGGCTCCGCCAGGCGCTCGACGAGCCACTCCAGCCCCTTCGGAGCCTTCCGCGCGGCCTCGTCGGCGGAGGCGAGCTCGACCTCTACGACCCGCCCGTCTGGCTGCACAACCGTTTTGCTAAGCCGCTGCTTGCTCACACCTCCACCCCCAACTCCCCCGCCACCTCGCGCAGGCACGCCTCGACCGAACCGCACCGGTTGGCCAGCGCCACCAGGCGGCCTTCTACCCGCGCCTCGGCGAAGTCGCCGAGGTCGGGGTCCCAGCCGTAGGCCACCTGGTAGCCGAGCCCCCTAAGCCGGGCGGCGATCCGCTCGGCCTCGGAGGGCTCCCGGCGCCGGGCCTCGACGGCCCGGGCCAGGTGCTCGCGGTTGGTGTGGGTGATCCGGTCCGGCCGCCTGGCCTTGAGCCCGGCGAGGAGGGCGAGTCCGCGGGCGATCACGCCTCCACCTCCTTCTCCTCCCGCCGGAACGCCTCAGGCAGGAGCTTCTTTCGCCAGTGCTCGGCGAGCCTGGCGGCCTGGGCCCGGGTCCGCGCGTGCCCCCGGTAGAGCACGGCGGGCCCGTCCCAGATCAGGACCTCGTAGCCGACCAGCTT
>WFXV01000078.1 GCA_015490435.1 Thermaceae bacterium | reverse complement strand
GGGAGGGGGCGTTTCTCCCCGGGGACGTGCGCCCCTTTCGCACCGCCCGCGACTACCAGGCGGCCTACCGCGAGGGGCGGATCACCCCGGTGGAGGTGGCCGAGCGCTTTTGGGAAGCCGTAAAGGAGCTCAATCCCAGGCTCCACGCCTTCATCGCGGTGGACCCGGACGACCTTTTGCGCCAGGCCAAGGCGAGCACGGAGCGCTGGCAAAAGGGAAAGCCCCTCGGGCCCTTGGACGGGGTGCCGGTCGCCATCAAGGACGAGCTCGACCTGGCCGGCTACCCCACCACCGCCGGTACCCGGTTTCTCCGCGCCGTCGCAAAGGAAGACGCCACCGCGGTGGCCCGGCTCCGGGCGGCGGGGGTGCTTCTTTTGGGTAAAACCAACATGCACGAGCTCGGGGTCAACCCCACCGGCCATAACCCCCACCACGGCCACGCCCGAAACCCCTACGACAAAAGCCGCGACACCGGCGGCAGCTCCTCGGGTTCGGCGGCGGCGGTGGCGAGCGGGCTGGCCCCGATCGCGCTGGGGGCGGACGCCGGTGGCTCGATCCGGGTTCCGGCGGCGCTCACCGGGGTCTACGGGTTGAAACCCACCTACGGGGCGGTGAGCGAGCACGGCGCCTACCCCTTGAGCTGGAGCGTGGCCCACATCGGGCCGCTCGCGGCGAGCGCTTACGACCTCGCCCTGGCCCAGCGGGCGATCCAGGGCCCGGACCCCAAGGACCCCCGGAGTCAAAACGCCCCGCCCTTCGCGATGCCCGAGGCCCGGGAAGACCTAAAGGGGCTCGTGGTGGGCGTCTGGCCCGAGTGGTTCGAGCACGCCGAGCCCGAGGTGGTGGCGGTGGCGAAGGCGGCGCTTTCCCGGCTGGAGGCGGCCGGGGCCGAGATCCGCGAGTTTGGCCTTTCCTCCCTGGACGACGTGCGGATCGCCCACGCGGTGACCGCCCTGGTCGAGATGGGGCAGAGCTTCCGCCGCACCCAGGAGCACTGGCGGGAGCTCGCCCCCGCCACCCGGATCAACCTGAAGATCGGCCAAAGCGCCCTCGGAGTTGACTACCTGGCGGCGCAGCAGGTGCGGGCGCGGGCCCGGGCCGAGCTCGAGGGGGTGCTCGAAGAGGTGGACCTGATTGCGACCCCTACCACCGCGGTCCCCGCCCCGCCGATCCCGAAGGAAGCCGAGCCTGACGGGATCAGCGACCTCTCCACCGTGACCCGGCTGATGCGCTTCATCTTCCTGACCAACCTCACCGGTTACCCCTCGCTCTCGCTCCCCGCCGGTTACACCGAGGCCGGGTTGCCGGTGGGACTTCAGCTCATCGGGCCCGGCTGGGGCGAGCGGGGGCTTTTGGAAGTGGCGGCGGTGCTCGAGGGCGAGATCCCCCGCCAAAGGCCCGAGATTTTCGTGGACCTCCTGGAATGAAGGCGCCCACCCGCCTGCTGGTGCTCGGAAGCCCCCACCTTGGGGGCTCGAGCGACGCGGTCCGGATGGAGCCCCTCGCGATCCCCGAGGCCGCCTTCCGGCCGCTTTTAGAGGCGCTTGCCCCCCACGCCAAGGACGGAGTCATGGTCGAGGCCGACGCCCCCGAGTCGGTGGCCTACTGGGCCGGGGCCCACGGCTGGGAAGCGGCCCTTTCCCGCTACCCCTGGCTTTCCGCCGCCTGGCGGGCGGGGGAGGCGCTCGGGCTTGGTTTCCCTGAGGCCCGGCAAAAGTTTTTGGCTGGGGAAGGGGAGGCGCTCGAGCTCGCCCTGCTCGCCCTTGCCGCTTACGAGCCCTACTCCGCGCTCCTCTGGTGGCTGAGGGCGGGGGACGCCGAGCGGGCGAAGGCGCCTCTTGAGGTGCGCGACTTTCTCGAGCGCGGGACGCGGTCCAAGGGTGAGGCGGTGCAAATCGGGGTGCGGCGCGCCGAGGCGCTCGGCCACCGGCGGATCTTCGCCGTTGACGACGGGGTCTTCGGCGACTTGCCCCCGGGGGTAAAGGAGGGGGACCTTGGGTCCCACTCCGAGGTGGCCCGGCTGCTTGCGCGCTACCGCGAGCACCAAGACGCCCTGCGAAAGCGACTTTTCGACGCCGCCAAGGCGGGCGACCTCCGCCCCGTCTACCGGGAGGAAAATAGCCGGGAGAGCCTGGAACTCCTCATGGAGCAGTGGCGGGTCTTGCTCCGGGCCGGTGCCCGGCCCCGGGTGGCAGTGTGGGAGGCGCGGAACCTGGCGATGGCGCGGAATATCCGGGCGGCGACGGCGGCCAGCCCGGGCGGGCGCTTCCTCGTCGTCGTGGGCGCGAGCCACAAGCCCTTTCTGGAGGCCTATTTGGGGGCGCTTTTGGACCTCGAGCTCGTCTCCGTGGAGGAGGCGCTCGCCTAGCCCTTTCGCACCTCCCGGGCCCAGTCGAGGAGCGCTTTGAGGGGCCTCGTGTTCAATACTTGCTCCGAGCCCAGCCAGGCCCTTTGCGCGTTCCCCACCGCGAGCTCCATGAAGCGGAGGTGGTCCTTTTGGTGGGCGTCGGTGGAGAGGGTGAACATGAGGCCGTATTCCCGGGCCCTCCGGGCGAGCACGTCGGGGAGGTCCATGCGGTCGTAGTAGCCGTCGATCTCCACCGCCTTGCCGAGCTCCTTCATGCGGGCGAAGATCTTCTCCCAGTCGGCCTTGACCGGGGCGCGCTTGCCGATCAGCCGGGCGGTGGGGTGGGCGAGGACATGCACGTAGGGGTTCTCGATCGCCCGGAGGATGCGCTTCGTCATGGTTTCCTCGTCCATTGAAAAGCGCGAGTGGATGGAGACGAGGACGAGCTCGAGCTCCGCCAATACCTCGTCCGGGTAGTCGAGGCTGCCATCGGGGAGGATGTCCACCTCGGCCCCGGCGATCAGGTAGGGCTTTCCGCCGGTCTTCTCGTTCACCCGCTGGATCTCAGCGATCCTTTCCTTCATCTTCTCCGGCGGCACCCCGCCCGCCACCCGTACCGCCGGCGAGTGGTCGGTGACCGCGAGGTACTCGTAGCCCATCTCGGCGGCAAATCTCGCGAGCTCCTCCAGGGTGTGCTTGCCGTCCGACCACTTGGAGTGGACCTGGAGGTCGCCCCGGATCTCTTCCAGGGTCACCAGGCGCGGCAGGGCGTGTTTTTGCGCGAGCTCGATTTCCCCCAAATCCTCCCGCATTGGAGGCGGGATCCAGTCCATCCCGAGGGCGGCGTAGACCTCCTCCTCGGTGGCGCCGGCGATCCGCTCCTCCCCCCGCCAGACCCCGTACTCGTTGAGCTTGAGCCCCATCTGCTGGGCAATGCGGCGGAGGTGGATGTCGTGGGCCTTGCTGCCGGTGAAGTATTGCAGCCCCGCCCCCCAGGACTCGGGCGGCACGATCTTGAGGTCCACCTGGATCCCCGGGCTGATGTAGACCGTGGCCTTCCCCGGCCCCAGGGCGTAGACCGCCTTGACCGGGGCCAGCTTGGTAAACGCCTCGGCTACCTTGGCCCCCTCGCGGGTGGCGGCGAGGAAGTCGAGGTCGCCGACGGTCTCCTTGTAGCGCCGGGCGCTCCCCGCGATCTCGGCGTTCTCGACCTCCGGGAGCTCCTTCAGGAGCCTGAGGAGCTCCCGGGCTTCATAAAGCACCGCCCCGAGCGGCCAGCGCTTGCTCGCGGCCTCCACCAGGTCGAGGTTTTTCAAAAGCCGCTCGCGTTTGCGCTCGCCGAACCCCGGAAGCTTCAGGACCTCGCCGGACTCGAGCGCCTTGCGGAAGGCCTCGAGCGAGTCCACCCCGAGCTTTTCGTAAAGCAGCTTTGCGGTCTTTGGCCCCACCCCGGGGACCCGCATGACCTCGAGCACCCCCCGGGGCACCTTGGCTTTGAGCTCCTCGTGTTTTCGGATCTTCCCGGTCTCGAGGTACTCGAGGATCTTGAGCGCGAGGTCGTGCCCGATCCCGGGGATCTCCTCGAGCGCCTCGGCGCCTCCCTTCGCCACCTCCTCGACCGGGTCCTCCAGGTCGAAAAGTGCCCGGGCGGCGTTGCGGTAGGCGCGGATGCGGAAGGGGTTGTCGCCGAGGAACTCGAGCATGTCGGCGATCTCTTCGAAGATCTCGGCGATCTCCGCGTTCTTCATTCCCCCCATCATACGCGGGCCGCTCCCGGACCCGGCCTCGGGACAAATGTCCCAAGGGCAAAACGATACCTTTTCTCACGATGTACCCATTCGGGGACATATGCCCTAAACTTTTTCCGGAGGAGGCGGGTCTATGAAGAAGGAAGATAAGCCGGTCGGGGCCCTTTTGGTGGTCGGGGTGGTCGCGGCGACCATCCTCTTTATGTGGTTCACGGTGTTCTTCACCTTTCTCTACCGGGGGTAGCGATGGATAAGCACGTAATCGAGGCCTACGAACGCGGGTGGATGTATTTCTCCCTGCTCATGATCCTGGTCTTTTTGGTCTTCATCGGCTACACTCTCTCGGGCTACGCCTTCTACGTGCCCGACGCCGCCCGCCGCATCGACCCCACGACGGTGCGCACCGGGGGCTTCCCCCAGCCCCACGTCGAGGAGGTGGCGCCGGGCAAGTACCAGGCCTACGTGATTGGCCAGGCCTTCACCTGGCTGCCCTCGGAGATGCGCTTCAAGGTGGGGGACGAGGTGACCTTCTTCGTCACCAGCCCCGACGTGCAGCACGGCTTCTACATCCACGGCACCAACATCAACGTCCAGGTCATTCCCGGTGAGGTGGCCAAGGTGAAGACCACCTTCAAGCGCCCGGGCGAGTACCTGGTGATCTGCAACGAGTACTGCGGCATCGGGCACCAGAACATGATCGGCCGCATTGTGGTGGAGGAGTAAGATGGCGACGCTCGCACAGAAGGACGCCTACGCCGATTTCCCGGTCAAGAAGGTCTCGCTCTACTTCATCACCCTGGGCTTCATCGCCCTCTCGATCGGCACCCTGTTCGGCCCCTTCCAGGCCCTGAACTACGCCAACATCAACCTCTACCCCTGGCTCCAGAAGATCCTGCCCTTTGTCAAGTCCTACTACCAGGGCCTCACCCTCCACGGGGTCTTGAACGCGATCGTCTTCACCCAGCTCTTCGCCCAGGGGGCGCTCCTTTACCTCCAGGCGAAGGAGATGAAGATGCTGCCCCAGATGGGGGTGGCCTGGGCGGCCTGGTGGCTCGCCTTCGTGGGGCTGGTGATGGCGGCGATCCCGCTCCTCATGGACGACGCCACCGTGCTCTACACCTTCTACCCGCCGCTCAAGGGCCACCCGCTCTTTTACATCGGGGCGGCCTTGATCATCGTGAGCTCGCTGCTCTCCGTCTACCTCGCGGCCGAGCTCTGGTACCGCTGGAAGAAGCAGAATCCGGATAAGCCCACGCCCCTCGTGAGCTACATGTCGGTGGTCACCTGGATGATGTGGGGCGTCGCCGCCATCGGCCTCGTGGTCGAGGCGGTGGTGCTCCTCATCCCCTGGTCGCTCGGGCTCTTGAAGGGCGTGGACCCGCTCCTCGCCCGGACCCTCTTCTGGTGGACCGGCCACCCCATCGTCTACTTCTGGCTCCTGCCCGCCTACGTGGTCTGGTACGGGATCTTGCCTAAGCGCACCGGCGGCAAGCTGATCTCGGACCCGCTGGCGCGGCTCGTCTTCCTCGCCTTCCTGATCTTCTCGAGCCCGGTCGGTTTCCACCACCAGTTCGCCGACCCCGGCATCGACCCCTTCTGGAAGCTGGTGCACACCGTGCTCACCATGATGGTGGCGGTCCCCAGCCTGGTCACCGCCTTCACCGTCGCCGCCTCCCTCGAGCTCGGCGCCCGCGAGGCCGGCGGCCGGGGCGTCTTCGGCTGGATCAAGAAGCTCAACTGGAAGGACCCGATCGTCCTCGCCTCCACCCTGGGCGCGATTTCCTTTATCGCCGGCGGCGCGGGCGGCATCGTGAACGCGAGCTTTACCCTCGACTACGTGGTGCACAACACCACCTGGATCCCCGGCCACTTCCACCTGCCGGTGGCCACCGCGGTGACGCTCACCCACATGGGGCTGGCGGCGGTCCTGATTCCCCACCTCACCGGCAAGCCCCTGGTTGGTCTGGGTTATTTCCGCGCCGGTGTGGTGCTCTGGTTCACCGGCATGATGCTGATGGCGATCGGCATGCACACGATGGGGCTTCAGGGCGTGCCGCGCCGGGCCTGGATCGCTAACATGGCGCCGAATCTGGAGGGGATCTACGCGAGCTCGGCGATCTGGATGGTGCTGAACGGCGTCGCCGGGACGATCCTCCTGATCGCCGCCACCCTGATCTTCTACTCCCTCTTCGCCACCCTGCTCCAGGGCAAGCGCCTGTCCCCCGAGGAGCGGCCCGAGATCGAGTTCACCGAGGCGATCTCGGGGCCCGAGGGGCGCCGCAGCGTGATGGTGATGGACCGCCTCTTCTTCTGGTGGGCCACCGCGCTGGTGATCGTGCTCGTGGTCTACATGCCCACCCTGATCCGGATCTGGAGCACCTTTGTCTCGGCGCCCGGCTTCCGGCTCTGGTAGCGCGCCGGGGCGGAATCGGGGCAGCCTTCGGGCTGCCCCGTTTTTTTGGGAGAGGAAGTTGATCTTTTCCGGCGGGTCGCGTAGGATGGCGGCTTGAGGGAGCGAGGGCTCGTGCGCTCGCTTTCCTGACGGAGGGAAGATGCCGATCAGCAAGGAAGAAAAACAGCGCATCATCGAGGAGTTCGCCCGCTTTCCGGGCGACACCGGCTCGACCGAGGTGCAGGTGGCCCTCCTGACCGCCCGCATCAACCGCCTTTCCGACCACCTGAAGGAGCACAAGCACGACCACCACTCCCACCGGGGGCTCCTTCAGATGGTGGGGCGGAGGAAGCGGCTGCTCCGCTACCTCGAGCGCGAGGACCCCGAGCGCTACAAGGCCCTGATTGAGAAGCTCGGGATTCGGAAGTAAACTATAGGCAGCAAAACCTGGGGGCGGGACCGGGGATCCGGTCCCGCTTTGCCATAAAAAGGTGAGAACCATGCCCAATCGAACCGAAAACACCCCCAAGCCGCACGTCTACGAGGTCGAGCTTGGCGGGCGCACCTTCCGGTTTGAAACCGGGAAGTACGCCCGTCAGGCCTCGGGCTCGGTGCTCGTGCGCTACGGCGACACCGTGGTCCTGGCCACCGCCGAGGCCAGCAAGGAGCCGATCGAGGCGAGCTTCCTGCCGCTCACGGTGGAGTTCGAGGAGCGCCACTACGCGGTGGGGAAGATCCCCGGCTCGTTCATGCGCCGGGAGGGGCGGCCGGGGGAGAAGGCGATCCTCTCCGCCCGAATGACCGACCGCCCGATCCGCCCGCTCTTCCCGAAGAGCTTCAGGCACGAGGTGCAGGTCATCCTCACCGTGCTCTCGGCCGACCAGAAGAACCCGCCGGACGTGCTCGGCCCCACCGCCGCCAGCGCCGCCCTGATGCTCTCCGACATCCCCTGG
>WFXV01000077.1 GCA_015490435.1 Thermaceae bacterium | reverse complement strand
CCCCAGCCGGGACCCGCGCGGGGCGCCGCCCCGGGGAAGGGGGCCGCCCACTACACCGTCCGCCTGGCGGTGCCCCTCTTGGTCTCGGTGGACAACGCCCACGCCGCCTTTCCCCAGCGGGGCTTCGGCCTTGCCCGGCGGGTCTACGAGGTGCCGGTGGAGGGCGGGGTCACCCGGTTGCTCTTCGAGACCCGGGGGGGCGAGGAGGGCCTCGTGGGCCCGGTGCGGAGCGCCCGGCTCTACATGCTCGCCCTGGTGGACGCCCTCCAGGCCTTTTTGGTCCACGTCGGGGGCAGCCCCCTCGCCCAGAAGCGGATCGAGGAGGGGGGCTACGTCACCTTCGACGGGCTTTACGACCGGACCCGCTTCGTTCGCACCCGCGACCGACGCCCCCCGCACAACGCCTACGCCGACCTCGGCAAGGTGCGGGCCGAGCTCAGGCGGCTTGGGCTCGACCGCGTGCGGGTGCAAAAGGGCGCGGCCTACCTTCCCCCCGAGGACGCGCCCCCCGGGGAGCGGGTCGCGGTGCGCTTTGCCCCCGACTACCAAAGCGCCTTCCTGTACCAGGAGGGTGGCTACCGCTGGCTGCGCAACCAAAAGCCCACCTCGGTCCGGGTGGACGCGGTGGCGCTGCTTAACGTCAAGGCCCGGGTGAAGGACGCGGTGGGCAGGCTCGAGCTCGAGCTCACCCAGGGCGAGGGGGCGCTCTACCTGAAGGGCCGCTACCTCCCGGTGCGCTGGCGGCTCGCCGAGGGCGGGTTCGCGCTTCATGACGCCGGGGGCGAGGCCCTCGACCTCACCCCCTACCGGGTCTGGTTCGTGCTGGTTCCGCCCTGGGCCCAGGTGGAGTAGCGAAGCGCCCGCTCGAGCTCGGAAAAATAGGCGTACCCTTGGCCTTCTGGGAGCGGGCCCTCAGGCTCGATCAGGTAGAGGAAGGGCCCCTCCTTGAGGCGCACCGCCGCGTGCCCGGCTTCGAGCGCGAGGGCCTCGAGCTCGGGCGACCCCTCGAAGGCGTAATCGCCGGGGAGCTCGAGCTCGGCGAGCATCGAAAGCCACTCCTTGAAGGCGGCGGAGTCCAGACCCTCGGGGAGGGAAAACCGCACCCCGCCCCGGTGCGCCCCGAGCAGCCGGTGGCGGCGGAGGAACTTCCGGAGCGTGCGCCGCTCGTGACCGCTCGGCCGGTAGGTGAGGTACTTGGGCGCCTGGAAGCTGTAGACGAAGCCCTCGGGGGCGCGGCGGGCCCAGCGCAGGACGACCTCCTTCTCAGGAATCCGGTTTCGCGTCTGGGGTAGCTCGACGGTAGAAAAAAGCTCGGCGTAGCGGCGAAAGCGCGCCGAAGGCGGGAGCTCGGGGAAGAGCCCCTTGTAGCCGATCAAACCTATTCGGAGCGCCACCGCAAAAACCACCCCGCGGAGAGCGCGGCCATCTCCAGCCTGGGCGCGTGCCCCACGCCCGGAAATACCACCAGGGCGAGCCTTCCCGGCCGGTGGTGCGGCCTTAGGCGCTCCACCGTCTCCTCCGCGAGCCTGAGGGGCACGATGGCGTCGGCGTCCCCGTGGAGGTGGAGGAGGGGGACGCCCCGGTATTGGGTGCGGCGCTCGAGGGCGGGGACGAAGCCCTCGGGCAAAAGGGGGGAAAGCCAGGCCGGGGGGCGGGCTGCGCTCATCCAGACCGCGGCGGCGGCGACCGCCTCCCCCCGGGCCAAGAGCTCGTGGACCACGTACCCGCCCATGCTGGCCCCGAGGAGGAAAAGGGGCAGGCCAGGGTAACGGGCCCGGAGCCAGGCGAGGAGCCGGGGCGCCTCCTCGATCGAGGCCAGCTGGGCCTCGACGATCCGGCGTTTGTCCTTGAAGACGTCGTTTCCGCCGCCCCGCTCGCCGTGGTGGAGGGCGTCCGGGTGCAGGGTGGCGAGGCCGAGCTCGTGGAGGGGGCCGGCGAGCTCGGCGGTGCGCTCCTTGCTGCCCCCGGCGCCGTGCAAAAAGAGCACCGCGCCCACCGGTCGCTCGGGCGAGATCAAGAGGGCGGGAATGCCCTCAACCGCGAGGCGTTCCTTCGTCATCGGGCCTCCAGGCGGAAAGCCAGCCGGCGGCGGCCTCGGCCATCCCCGGGGTGAGCTCGTGGCCGGCGCCCGCCACCTTCAAGAGGCCGAGCCGGCCCGGGTGGCGGGCGTAGGCGGGGCGAAGGCCCTCGAGCGTGCGCTCGATGAGCTCGAGGGCGACGATCCCGTCTTCCTCGCCGTGGATTTGCAGTAGAGCCGTCGGGGGGTAGGCGTCCGCGCGGGAAAGCGGGCTCTCGGCGCCTTCGGGCAGGGGCACGTTGGGGATCGCCCCCATGCCGAAAAGCGCCGCCGCCACCGGGCGGGCGAGCCTTCGGCTGATGAGCTCGTGCCAAACGTAGGCCCCCATCGAGAAGCCGGCGGCGTAAAGGGGCAGGCCGTGCTCCGCCTGCCAGCGGGGAACCGCCTCGGCGAGCTCGGGGATCCAGTCGGCCACCACCCGGGCGGCGTGGGCCGCGAGCGCCTCCCAGTCGTCGGTGGGGAAGCCCTCGGGCCGGGCCCGCGGGCCGTGGTCCGGGGCCGCGGGGAGGACGACCACGAAGCCCGCCCGCAGGAAGGCGGGGACCGCCGCCTCCAGGTAGCCGGGGTCGGAGGCGTAGCCGTGCAGGAAGACGAGGAGCCCGCGGGGCGGGCCTTCGGGGATGCGTTTAGCAGCCTCCATGGCTAGCGGAAGAGCGCCGAGACCGACTCGCCCCGGTGGATGCGCCAGATCGCCTCGGCGAAAAGGGGACCCACCGGGAGGACCTTGAGCTTTTCCGGCAGCGGCTCGGGCGGCGGGCAGGTGTCGGTGGCCGCCACCTCCTTGATCG
>WFXV01000076.1 GCA_015490435.1 Thermaceae bacterium | reverse complement strand
GCTCTCGCGGCTGGAGGCCCCGCCCTCGGGGGGCGAAAACGCGGGCAGAAAGAGCGGGTCGGGCGGGGCCTCCAGCCGCGAGAGCCGGTCCACCCCGGCGTCCTTCAGGAGCTTTCGGACGAGGAGGGGGCCGATGCCGGGCCGGTCGAGCAGGGCGGCGAACGCGCGGAGCGCCCGTCCGGTGAGCACCGGCAGGCGAACGTCCTTTAGGTCGTAGGGCATGGGAACTCCTTTTCTAGCGCTTCATTCTACGCCCGGCCTCAAAACGCCGCCTCAGCTCCTCGAGGCGGGCCTTGAACCGCTTTTCGAAGCCCTCCTCCCCGGGCTCGTAAAAGCGCGCGCCCTCGAGCTCCTCCGGCAGGTAGCGCTGGGCGAAGCTCCCCTCGGGGTCGTCGTGGTAGTAGGCGTAGCCCTCGCCGTAGCCGAGCGCCTTCATGAGCCCGGTGGGGGCGTTCCTGAGGTGGAGCGGGACCGGGGCCGCGGGGTGCGCCCGCGCCGCCCGGCGGGCCTCCTCGTAGGCCCGGTAGACCCGGTTCGACTTGGGGGCGAGCGCGAGGTAAAGGGTGGCCTCGGCGAGAGCGAGCTCGCCCTCGGGGCTTCCCAGGAACTCGTAGGCCTCCTTGGCGGCGAGCGCCACCCGGAGGGCGCCGGGATCGGCGAGGCCGATGTCCTCCACCGCCATCCGCACCAGCCGGCGGGCGACGTAGAGGGGGTCGGCCCCGCCCTCGAGCATCCGGGCGAGGTAGTAAAGGGCGGCGTCGGCGTGGGAGCCGCGGACGCTCTTGTGCAGCGCGCTGATCAGGTCGTAGAAAGCGTCGCCGCCCCTGTCCATCACCAGGTTCTCGCGGCCGAGCGCCTCCTTCGCCGCCTCCAGGCTCACCCGCCCCCCGCCGAGCTCGGCGGCGAGCTCGAGGGCAGAAAGCGCCCGCCGGGCGTCGCCGGAGGCGGCCTCGGCGATGAGCTCGAGGGCCTCCTCCTCGGCATCGACGCCAGGGAGCCCCTCGGGGTGGGTAAGCGCCCGACTGAGGAGGGCGAGGATATCCTCTTTTCCAAGCGGCTCGAGCACGTAGACCCGCGCCCTAGAGCGGAGCGCGGGGATGATGGAAAAGCTCGGGTTCTCGGTGGTCGCCCCCACGAGCACGAACCGCCCCGACTCGACGTGGGGGAGGAGGTAGTCCTGCTGGGCCTTGTTGAGCCGGTGGATCTCGTCGAAGAAGAGCAGGATCGGCCCCTCCTTCTCGGCGCGCTCGGCCAGCGCCTTGATCTCCTTGACTCCGGCCTCCACCGCCGAGAGGGCGACGAAGGGAAGCCCGAGCTCCCGGGCCAGGGCCCGGGCGATCGTGGTCTTGCCGCTCCCCGGCGGGCCCCAAAGGATCATCGAGGCCGGGCTCTTTCGCTCGACCATGCGGGAAAGGCGGCGCAAGAGCGCCTCCTGACCGACGATCTCCGAAAGCCGCTTTGGCCGCACGCGCTCGGGCAGGGGGGGTTGCACCCCCGCATTTTAGAAAACGCCGGCGGCGCCTATAGTAAGGAAAGCGATGAAGGACTACTACGCCGTCCTCGGCGTTTCCCGGGACGCGAGCCCGGAGGAGATCAAGCGCGCCTACCGGGAACTCGCGAAGAAGTACCACCCGGACAAAAACCGGGGCGACCCCGAGGCCGAGGAGCGCTTCAAGGAGATCAACGAGGCCTACGCCGTCCTCTCCGACCCCCAAAAGCGGGCGGAATACGACCGGCGGGGCTTCGTCGAGGGAGCCGAGGCCTACCGGAACGTCTACCCCGAGGACCTCTTCGACCTCTTCGAGGAGCTCTTCGGGGTGCGACTCGGCGCCCGGAGCCGCCGGGGGCGGGGGGCGGACATCGAGATCGAGGTCGAGGTGGACCTGAAGACCCTGGCCAAGGGGGGCGAGGTCAAGGCGCGGTACCGGCGCCAGGTGCCCTGCCCGAGCTGCGGCGGGGCCGGGGGCCGCGCCCAGGTCTGCCCCACCTGCCGGGGCTCGGGCCGGGTCCAGAGTTACCACCGCACCTTCCTCGGCACCGTGGTGCAGGAGAGCACCTGCCCCCACTGCAAGGGGACCGGCCGCATCCTCATCGAGCGCTGCCCCACCTGCCACGGCCGGGGGGTGGTCCAGGCGGAGGAGGAGATCACCCTGAAGATCCCGCCGGGGATCGGCGAGGACCAGCTCCTCCGGGTGCCCGGGCGGGGGCACGTCGGGCCTGGCGGTGCGGGGGACCTCTTCGTTCGGGTGCGGACAAAGCCCCACCCCGAGCTCAGGCGCGACGGCAAGAACCTCGTCTACACCCTGAAGCTCGGGCTCGCCCAGGCGGCGCTCGGGGCCCGGGTCGAGGTGCCCAGCCTGGACGGGCCGGTGCCGCTCGAGGTCCCGCCCGGGACCGGGCACGGGGAGGTCTTCGAGCTCGAGGGCGCGGGGCTCCCCGATCCGGGAGGCGGGCGGCCCGGGAGCCTGCTCGTGGTCACCGAGCTCGAGGTTCCGAAGAAGCTTCCCGCCAAGGCCAAGAAGGCCCTCCTCGAGTACGCCGAGGCGATGGGCGAGGAGGCCGGGCTCGAGGGGATCTGGGAGCGGGTCAAGCGGGCCTTCAAGAAGTAGTGGACAAGCGGGCGCCCGGATGGTACCCTTAGGCGTCCGGGGAAAATCCGGGGGCGCGAAGCGAGTCCCAACCCCCAGATCCGGGCGAGAGAAAGGAAGTTTGCAATGCCGAAGGGTCGAGTCAAGTGGTTCAACGCGGAAAAGGGTTACGGCTTCATCGAGCGCGAGGGCGAGGGGGACGTCTTCGTCCACTACACCGCCATCAACGCCGAGGGCTTCCGCACCCTGAACGAGGGCGACATCGTCGAGTTCGAGGTCGAGCCGGGCCGGGCCGGGAAGGGCCCCCAGGCGGTGAACGTCACCGTCGTGGAGCCGGCGGACCAGTAAACCCAAGACTGGCAAAGCGGCCGGGGCAAGCCCCGGCCGCTTTCCTTTCTCACCCCCTTCGCCCCCTAAGATGAGGCCCGATGGCGACCCCCACCGAGCTCCCCCTCCGGCGGCGTCGGGCGGACCTCGCCGACCTTTCGCGGATCCTCGCGATCTACCGCCAGAGCCCGGGCTACTTCGAGACCATCGGCGCCGAGCTCCCCACCGAGGCCGACGTCGAACGCGAGCTCCTCGCCGCCCGGGCGGACGAGAAGCGGCGCGGGGAGCTGATCTTTCTCGCCCAGGAGGCGGTGGGGCTCCTCGACTACAAGCTCGACCACCCCGAGGACGGGGCGGCCACGCTCTCCCTGGTGCTCGTCGTCGAGGCCTACCGCGGGCTTGGGATCGGGCAGCAGGCGGTGCGGGAGCTCGAGCAGAACCTGGCCGGCCGCTACCGCACCCTTTACGCCGTGGTCTACGGCGAGAACCCGAGCGCGGAGCGGTTTTTCACCACCCTCGGCTACCGCTTTCAAAGGAGCGGGGGACCGGCGGTCAAGTGGTTTTCGAAGCCCCTTCCCGCGGGGCCATGACCACGAGCAGGACCGCCGGGCTCGCGGAGACGTTCCTCACCCCGTGGGGCACCCCGGCGGGGGCAAACCCCGCCGATCCCTCGGGCAGGAGGGCCTCCTCCTCGCCGACCCGGAGCATCACCTCGCCCTCGAGGGCGTAGTAGACCTTGTCGGCGTCCGCGTGGGTGTGCACCCGCTGGCCCTGCCCGGGGAGGAGGGTGTAGAGGTCGTAGCGCATGCGCTTTGAGGGGAAGACCTCGATCTTCTGCATCTTCTCCTCGGAAAACCGCACCAGGGCGGCGAGGTCCTTGATCTCCATACCGCCACTATAATCCGGGTATGGAGCTAGGGATTCGGGGAAAGACGGCGCTGGTCACCGGCGCCTCCAAGGGGATCGGCCGGGCGGTGGCGCTCGCCCTCGCCGAGGAGGGCGCGCGGGTCTTCTTGGTCGCCCGGAGCCGGGAGCGGCTCGCCGAGCTCGCCGAGGCGATTCGGGAAAAGGGCGCGGAGGCCGACTACCTGGCCACGGACCTCGCCCACGAGGACGCGGCGGAGAAGATCCTGGAAAGGCTCAAGGGCTTCGGCGAGGCCGAGCTCTTTTTGGGCAACACCGGCGGCCCCCCGCCGGGAAGCGCCTTCGAGCTCTCCCCCGAGGCCTGGAGCCGGGCCTTCGAGGCGCTGTTCTTGCCCATGGTCCGGCTGGTGCGCGGGCTCGTTCCCGGCATGCAGGCGCGGGGTTTTGGCCGCTTGGTCTTCATCACCTCGATCTCGGTCAAGGAACCGGTGGAGAACCTGGCGCTCTCCAACGGCATCCGGGCCGGGCTCACCGGGTATTTGAAGACCCTCTCCCGCGAGCTCGCCCCCCACGGGATCACGGTGAATGCGGTGGGGCCGGGCTACACCAAGACCGAGCGGGTGGAGGCGCTGCTCGCTCACCAGGCCGAGCGCGAGGGGATCAGCCCGGAGGAGGCCGAGCGGAGGCTCGAGGCCACCATCCCCATGAGGCGGCTCGGCCGTCCCGAGGAGATCGCGGCGGCGGCGGTCTTCCTGATGGGGGTGCCGGCGGGCTACATCACCGGCCAGACGCTGATCGTCGACGGTGGGTACGTGCGCGGTCTGCTTTAATGAAGCCTCGTATGAGCCGGAAGAAGATCGTCGTGGAACACCTCTGCGGCTTTCGCTTCGCCGCCGAAAACGAACAGAAGGTGCGGGTGGTGGTGGACGGCGACAACCCCCCGCTCGGCCTTCGGCCGATGGAGCTCCTTCTCGCCTCGCTCGGCTCCTGCACCGCCTACGACGTGGTCAGCATCATGAAGAAAAAGCGCACCCCCCTCGCCCGCTACCGGGTCGAGGTCGAGGGCGAGCGGGCCGAGACCCACCCCAAGCGCTACACCAAGATCGTGGTCCGACACATCGGGAGCGGGCCCGGGGTCACCGAGAAAGCCCTCCGGCACGCGGCCGAGCTCTCCCACAAGAAGTTCTGCTCGGTGACCGCGAACCTAAACGCCGAGGTCCTCCTCGAGGTGGTGGTCGAGCCCTGGGAGGAAGACGAAAAGAGCTAAGGCGCCTTCTCGCCGCGGGCGACGAGCTCGCGGCAATCGCCCGCTTGCGGGCGTGGCTGGTCGAGGAAGCGGACCCGAGGCTTCGCTACCTCCTCGGGCGGCTCCTGGTGGCAGCGGGCAAGGAGGTCGAGGGAAGCCTCGAGATCGAGGCCGCCCTAGCCGAGCTTGAAACGCTCGAGGGCGGCCTCGAGGAGGTCCTCGCTGAGCTCGAGCACCTCCTTTCGGGCGAGGAAGACGAGGCGGACCCGGGGCCGAACGCCTAGCGCCGCCTCCACCGCCCGGCGGTAGACGGCGAGCTGGAAGTCGTAGCCCTGGGCCTTGGCGTAGGCCAGGAGATCGCCCTCGACCCGGTCGGTCTTGTAGTCCTCGAGGAACCAGGTCTCACCAACCTGGTAGAGCCGGTCGATCACCCCGTGGATCACCGTCCTCCCCGCAGGGAAGACGAAGGGGAGCTCGGCGAGGTCGCGCGCGCGCTCCCTGGGGAGCGGGCCCCCGAGCAGGTCTTGGTAGGCCGAGAGCAGCTCGAGGATCGCCTCCCGCACCCGGGCCCGCTCCTCCTCGGAGAGGTTTTGGGCCGCCTCCTGGCGAAGGAGCCAGTCCACCCGCTCGGGGCCCCAACCGGCGGCGATGGCGGCGTGCACCAGCGTCCCCACCACCCGCCCAAGCCCCCGCCCCAAGGGGTCGGGCTCGGCGTAGATCGCGTCCGGGTCGGCATACGCGGGGTCGAGGCGCTCGGGGTGATGGACTGGCCGGAGGTCGCCGCCCGGGGGCTTTTC